>JAHFBU010000037.1 GCA_023249795.1 Syntrophaceae bacterium | reverse complement strand
TGATCGTGATCGCATCGATCCGCCCCCCCTTCGCCGCCTGTTCCGCCGCCATGAGGGCATTGTCCTGGAGCGCCTCGCGGGCGCCCCTGCCGGGAACCAGCTCCCAGCTCACCGACATCCAGTTGGGGTCCGACAAGGATTTTTGAAAGCGATTTTCCATTGCGTTATTCAAGGGAGCAAAAATACTTTCTGGGTTCCGGGGACATGATGCGATCCCTGCGGGCTTCCGCATCACGTCCCCTTCATTTGCCTATGCTTGGTTCGGGACACGTACCGATCCGCTATGCGGCTTCCGGTACATGTCCCCGTTACTGATCCCTGCGGGCTTCCGGGACATGTCCCCGTAACTGATTCGTTAAAACTCAAATTTCCCGGCGCGGTGGGCCTTGATGTAGTTCATGCAGAAATTGTCGCGGCCGGCCAGCGCCTCCGCGGCGATGATGTTGCCCATCATCCGTTTGTCCAGAGGGTTGACGATGGCGCCGTCCAGACCCATGCCGATAGCCATGGACATGAAGGTCTGATTCACGAAGGCCCTGCCAGGCAGGCCATAGGAGATATTGGAGGCGCCACACATCGTGTGCACGCCTGCAATTTTTTCCTTGATCAGCGCAATCGCCTTGAGAAACTCGATGCCGAACGTCTTGTCCACGGAGACCGGCTGAATCAGGGGATCTACAAAAATGTTCTCCAGCGGAATCCGGTCCTGCACCAGCCTGTTGACCAGCTTCTCGGCGACCCGCAGCCGGTCTTCCGCCGTCTTGGGCATCCCTTCGTCGCTCATACAGAGGGCCACGATCCGGCAATCCGTTCCGGCCAGGAACGGAATCATATTGTTGTACCTTTCGGATTCCAGCGAGATGGAGTTGATCATGGGCGTCCCTTTATGCACCGAAAGACCGGCCTCGATGGCCCTGGGATTCGGCGTGTCGATGGAACAGGGCCCCTCCACGACGGCCTGCACCGTCTGGACGAGCCAGCGGATGTAATCCTCTTCCTCGTCCAGAAAGATCCCCGCATTGACATCGATATAGTGTGCGCCTGCCTCATGTTCCTGGCGCGCCACCGTCTGGATCGCCTCGACATCCCGGTTCTTGATCGAATCGGTGATCGCCTTGCGGCTGGCGTTGATGAGCTCTCCCACGATGATCATATGGTCCTCCCTATTTCTTTCCGGCCATCAGGCTCTTCACAAGCGCCACGGCATCGATGGCCGATTTGCCGTATCCGTCGGCGCCGATCCGGTCGGCCCACTCCTGATTGACGGGCCCGCCGCCGATGATGACGAAATATTTCTCGCGGAGACCCATCTCTTTGAGCCTTTCGATGACCTCCCGCTGTGCCGGCATCGTGGTGGTCATCATCGAGGAGAGGGCGATCACGTCCGCCTGGCTCCTCTCCGCCTCCTGAATGATTTTCAGTGAGGGATTGTCCACGCCGATGTCAACCACCTCAAACCCACCGGTATCCAGCACGGAGGTCACGATGTCCTTGCCGATCGAATGGACATCGCCTTTGACCGTCCCGATCAGAACTTTGCCCAGTTTCACAATCTGCTTTTTCTGGGCCTCGATCTCCGGTTTCAGAACGGTCATGGCCGCGTTGAAGCCGGCCGCCGCCATGAGCAACTCCGGCAGATAGGCATCACCGCATTCAAACCGGCGGCCGATGATCTCCATCCCCCGTGACAGACCCTTTTCGATGGCCTCGAGCGGATCGATGTGGTCTGCCACCGAGGTCTTGGCGAGCGCTATCGCCTCTTCCTCCGCCCCGTCAACGACCGCTGCCGCCAATTTCTCAAAAAGCTGATCTTTATCCATTCCTCTATCCACCTTCTCTGCTCTTTATGCGGATGACATTCTCATCCCGGACGGCCGTCTTACTGCTGCCCTTTGTCATTGCTCAGGACTGCATGGACATAGCCGCGTCCCTGTACAGCGAAGGGAATCAGCAGATCCCTGACGAGAAGGGTCAAACGTTCAGTCGCCTGGGGCCCTTTCTCCGACGCCATCATTTCCACGATTTGCCTCCTCTCCACGCTCGTACCAAGCTCGAACGTGGGATCCGACACGAACTTTCGCGGCATCGTCTCCTCCAGGACCCGGTCCGTCTCCCCGGCCTTGTCATGGGCCAGTTTGGAGACGACATCCCGTGGAACGCGGTCCGTATAAGGTTCGCCGTCCTTGGCGGACCCGAGGGCGGCAAGGATCGGTTGGTTGAGTTCCCCCTTTTTGTAAGCCCGCTGCAGGACCACCTGAACAAACTTTTCCAGAGCGGTATGCCGGTTGGAAACCAATTGAACCGCATTGTTCTTGGGGCCGTGAATGCCGATCATGTCAACGATGCTGATCTCCAGGGCGCGGGCGGTTCCCACACCCGGAAGGGCGGTGGCGTGATAGGGCTGAGCAAGGTCGGCCAAGTAATGAAGTCCCAATCCGGTGAACCGCCATCCCCAGTAAGGATGCCCGGTTTCAAAGGCGAACTGCGCGAGCCGCTTGTAGAGGTGAATTCGGTATTCGGGCAGGGCCTTCTTCAGGAAGCCCGCGAAGAAATACATGATCCCGGACTCGTGGTAAAACCCCATATGAAAGGGCGCCTGGCTTCCGTATTCCAGGTTGGGGTTGCCGAAGGGCTGCTTCCCGAAGCCGTATATTTTGCCGAACTCGGTTCGGTTGTCCTCGAAAAGACCGATATCCAGCCCCAGCAGATCCGGCTCGTCCGTTGCCGAGACCACGATTTCCAGGGGCCTGGCCCCTCCTTCGGGATAGAGCGAAACAAAGGTAGTCTCGCCCCAATCGTCAGTGTCGGTCAGAAAACTGATCTCGGAGGGGCGAAGGGGCGGCCTTTCCCCGGCATATCCGCCGGGGAGCATCTGCAGGTAGCAGGGAAATTTGACCCGGGGGTTCACCCGGATCGCATGACAGAATCGCTCGCGGAGGGTGTCCGGGCTGCCGTCCGCCTTGAAGGCCAGAGATGCCGGCAGCAGCGGATACCATTGCAGGTTTTTTTGAGCCCACGCCTCCTCTTCGAGAAGCAGTTGTTCGAGCCTTTTCGGCTCGGCCGACAGAAAGGTCTCTATGCTTTCCACCGTGACCGACTCGGATGCTGAAACCTCAGGTATCGCGGCCATGACGGGATAGGTGACCAGCGGGTGCTCGCTCCATGCCATCACTCCGGCTTGCGGAATCAGGACCGCCAGTCCTACAATTAGCAACATTACGATGCGTTTATTCCTCCACAGGGTTCTCTGCATAACATAACCTCCTTGATCGTCTGACACCGCGATTCGGGATCCATCCGGTCACCGATAGACCGTCCGTTAATGTTGCTGGAAAATATCCCACTTCCGCCCCGGGATCAAGCCCGAATATGGCCCGCGGAGGCTGAAGATCGTCAGCGGCAACAACCGGCAGTGCGTGATGGCATCGCCACGTCATCTGCGGTGTCGCAGGGACAGGGTAAGGTTATTGCGGGCCTCCGTGAAGTCGGGCTTGATTTCCAGCGCCTTCTGAAAATGGGCGATGGCTGCGTCAACCTGTCCGCACCCCGCCAGAGCGATACCGAAGTTGTAGTGGACCTCGGCAGAGTCGGGCTCGATTTCGAGCGCCCTCTGATAATGGGCGATGGCTGCGTCGAACTGTCCGAGACTGTCCAAGGCGCTACCAAGGTTGTCGTGGGTCTTGGCATCGTTGGGCTTGATTTCCAGCGCCTTCAGATAATGGGCGATGGCCGCGTCGAACTCTCCGCGCCCCGCCAGGACAACTCCGAGGTTGGTGTGGGCATCGGCGTAATCCGGCTGGATCTCCAGAGCCCTCTGAAATTGGACGATGGCTGCGTCAACCTGTCCGCGGCCCGTCAAGACGATGCCGAGGTTGTGGTGGACGATGTAGTTTCGCTCAGTGCAAGCCAGCGCACGGGTCCAGAGCGTCTCGCTGTTCCGCCAGTACGAGGTCTGCCGCCAGGCGAGCCCCATCAGAACCAGGATCGCCAGCGCCGAGGCGCCGCCGCACATCCGGCGCCGATGGCACTTGAAAGCAGCAATTTGTGCGATACCCCAGGTGATGAGCAGACATAGCCCGATCTGCGGCAGATAGGTGTAACGATCGGCCATCGACTGCAAGCCCACCTGTACCAGACCGATCACCGGGACGAGCATCCCCACGTACCAGAACCAGCCGACAAACAGATAGGGAAACCGCCGCCTCCACACCAGGGCCGCCGTCGAGATGCCCGCCAACGCCAGAGTGGAAGCGATGACCTTCCAGATCGGCAAACCGCCCCCCGGATAGGGGTAGAGCACCGCCAGCCCCACGGGGTAAAAGAGATCGCCGATGTAGGCCATATAGGAGACCAGGGCATTGGCAATTCGCGATGATATCGGGATGACGTCAACAGAGACAACGGCTTTGCCTTGGGCGAAATAGGTCGCCACGCAGGAAGCGGCCGCCATTACAAGCAGCGGCAGCTTTTCGACAATCACCCGCCAGGGGAACGGGGAGGATCTGCCTGCCATAGGCAGCCCCATGCGTCCCAGCGGCCAATAGTCCAAAAGCAGCAAGACAAACGGCAGCGTCACCAGCATCGGCTTGGCCATCAGCCCCAGGGCAAAGAACACCGCAACCGTCAGATAGCGGCCGAGCGAGAACGGGCGGCGGACATAGCGTACGTATGCCCCCAGGGTCAGCATGAAGAAGAGCCCGCTGAGCACATCCTTGCGTTCCGCCACCCAGGCCACCGACTCCACTCGCAGCGGATGAACGGCAAACACCGCCGCCACGAATGCACTGCGCCACAGAAACCCTGTCATCCGCCACAGCACGAGGAAGAGCAGGATCGCGGCGGCGGCGTGCAACAGGATGTTGGTCATATGGTGCCCGCCGGGATGCAGCCCATAGATCTGGCAGTCCAGCATGTGGGAGAGCCATGTCAGCGGGTGCCAGTTGAAGGCATGGTCGGTTGTGAAGGCCCACGCAATACCGCGGGCGGTCAGGCCGCCCGTGACCCGCGGGTTCTCATACACATACTGTTGGTCGTCGTAGCTGACAAAATCATGTCGGACCGTCTGGCCGAAGACCAGGACAACCGCCAGCAGCAGGGCGATGGAGATCGCCGTTGCCGCAAAGGCATCATGCATCCGGCCATTCAGTATGGCGGCAAGCGGATATTCGGACGAAGCGCGGCGATGGGCGCTTCTCGGCGCCGTTTGCTTGCGGTGGCCGGGATCGTTACCGGGCATGTTGTTCTTTTTCGGTTTGTAACCCATGATGAGGCGGTTCTGAAGACCTCCACTCGGCTAAATTGACGCTGTCCGGCTCCGAAGTATAGAGGGCTGGCTTCGCTTGTCAAGACCTATTTCCCGGGAATCGGAGAGATATACCGGAACCCCACTGAACGGGGACATGTACCGGAAGCCGCGTAGCGGATCGGTACGTGTCCCCGGAACCCGGCATCCGGACTTTTTACATTGCCGCCAAGAATCATCTTGCTTTGCACAGGCATGACCGGCTAAAAAGCAATCAGCTTTTATAGAAACACCATCGGTGTCGGCAGTTTTCTTTCATTTTTTCGGAGGAGGTGGATCGATCATGAAACGCTTATTTTTGGTTCTGCTTATCTGCTCTCTGTGTATCGTCGGCTGCGCCCCACAAGTTCAGCAGGCGGGACAGGCCGGCGGGAAAGCGCCGGCTGGCGGACTTGCCATGGTTGCCAAGGGGCTTGCG
The DNA here is from genome assembly GCA_023249795.1 of Syntrophaceae bacterium. Classification (GTDB taxonomy): domain Bacteria; phylum Desulfobacterota; class Syntrophia; order Syntrophales; family UBA5619; genus UBA5619. Next base: position 4,172 of record JAHFBU010000037.1, on the reverse strand, counting down.
AACCTGATCCTCTCGCCCATTCAGATCGCGGCGGGGGTGTTGCATGGGATCGCCTCGGTGCCGTTCTATCTGAGCATGAGCGTCCAGAAGATCAACGAGGGGCTGATCAGCGCGCAGGCCAAGGTGACCCTCGACGACACCTACGAGTCGGCTTACGGCAAACGGGTCGCCGCCGTTCCCGAGACGGGCGACACAGGAGAGGTCTTCCGCAGGATGAAGCATGCATCGGAATTCTTCCAGAAGGTGTTGGCCCGCTACGGCGTGAAAGATGCCCGGCATTACTACCTGACGAGCATCGACACCGCCAACAACATGGGCTTCACGCTGTTCGCCGTGATTTACCGCCCGCATGATTCCGTGACCGTGATCGACAAGTACGACGGCCGGACCTTGCGCACATTCACGCCGGACGACCGACTCTTCTATGAGCCGTTTGAAAAGGATTCTCAGGGTCGTCCGCTCGACACCCTGATCGATTGGGCGGGGCTGCCGAAGGATTCCTATTCGACGCAGAAGGCACAGGCGGTCCTCATCACCATGGCGGCCAATGCCGCCGTGGACGAGAGGCGGAGTCCCGAATACTGGGAGACGGAAAAGCGCTGGATCGCGGGGGAGTATCAGGATATCGTCGAGCAGAAGATGAACAGCGTCCGGAACAAGATGAAGCTCTGATCATCCGAAAGATGATATCAATGCGGGTGGGGAAGAGGCGACTTGAGGCATACGTCAATCGTATGTCGAGGAGCCGATGACGAAGCCAATAAAGATAGCGCTTTGCGTTGGAATCGGAATTACTGCATGGAGCGGACGGCCTTGATGCAGGCCACGCAGATCCCGTCAACCTGGTAGTGATCGCCGGCCGTGGCAATCCCGCTCTTCTCCTCGCCGATATAGACCAGCAGGGGCCCCGCGGGTGTGCTGTCGGCGCTCCAAAGATACCAGCAATAGGGGCGGGCGTCAAAAACAGGCGCCAGATAACTTTTCCGGCCGCTGTCGAGCGGTTTGCTTGAGGTGGTTTCCACCAGGGAGGAGAGCTCCGGCAACGTCGGCAACCGCCAGTCGGCGTAGCCCCCGAACCGGGACTGGTTCAACCGGTTTACATAGTCCCCTGCCTTGACGATGCTGTCCGCCATTTCGTAGGAAATATGCCACATCAGACCCGTCTTGAGATCCATGACGGTCCCGTTCTCGTTGTTCACATACTGATTTTCGATGCTGCCGGGAAAGGTCTGCTTCCATACTTCATAAGCTTCTTTGAAGTTCGGGAAGTTCTTGTTTGTATCACGCAGCTTTCCCCAGAGCTTTCCCCGGTCGGTTCCGACCTGCACCTTTCCGGCCAGGACCACCTGATAGGTTCCATCGACCTGATACCCCATGTCGATGATCTGGAAACCCGGCAGGATGATCCCCCTGGCCTTGCTCTCCACCAGGTCCTGTTTCAGGATGAAATTCTCGACTTGCGTGATGGACTTCACCTCCGTGCCGGCCCGCTCGATCGCCTGGAGCTTGGCGTTCATGACGGCTTGGGTGTAGGCCTCCTCCCGGCTCGTCCTGGCCCCTCCGTAAATGCCCTTGATCAGGACATCCAGCGTCTCCGGCCGACCGTCTGAGGGAATGGACAGAAGCAGAAAGATGAAACCTGTAACGATCAGAATGATTTTTTTCATGGCGATATCTCCGGCAAATGGGCACCGCTCCTTCAGGGGCCACGTATTGACCTGCCTTAACGGAAAAAACCTGCCTCGAAGAGCCTCTTTGGCGGGCTGAGAATAAGAGAAGCCATCCGGCATGTCAAGCTGATGTTATTGCTTTTTTTGTTGACATCCCCGGTTTTCTCCTCTATTCAATCATCGTCTCCACATGATTACTGACGTTCCCCCAACCCTTTTCAGGAGGACCCCATGAGGACACTCCGTTCTGGATGGCTGATCACCTTTCTGGCCTTTATCGCACTTTTGTCTCTGACCGCATGCGGAGGAGGGGGCGGTTCAGCAGCATCATCGTCACCAACAACCATCTCCGGTGTGGCGGCAACAGGTGCGCCGATTGCGGGTACCGTGACGCTGAAGGATCGAAACGGTCTCCTGAGCGGGCCGGTTCCCACCGACAGCCAGGGGAATTTTTCGATCGACGCCGCAGACCTTACGCCGCCGTTCATTCTCAAGGCGGAGTGGACCGAAGGGACCCAGACCCAAACGCTTTATTCAGCCGCCATGCATACGGGCGACACCCATATTAACCCCCTGACCAACCTGGCGCTCGCCCTTGCAACGGGGTTAGACCCTGCGACCGTGTTTGGCGCCTCTGACGCCGCACCCAACGCCTCACGGATCAGTGATGCATCCCTGACGTCCGCTGTCGGACAGATCAAGACCCTCATAACCCCTCTGCTTAACGATTACGGAATCTCCAATTTTGACCCGTTGAACGGCGCCTACGCGGCCAATCCGGAGAACCGGCTTGACGCGATGCTCGACGTGATCGACATCAAGACGGAAAACGGCCAGGTGACGATCGGTAACCGGCTGACCGGGGCGGAGCTTGCAACGGGAAATGTGACGAACCCCGGCATGATCACCCTTAACTCCGATTCGACAAAATACCCGTCCGCCGCTGTCCGGAATGACATTCGCGATATCACCGCGCGGATCGGTGCGCTGGGAACGGTCATAAAATCGGAGGCTGCTCTCACAGCGCAGAATCTGGATGCGTTTTACATTGCCGATCCAAACTACGGGACGAGCAGCGGTCACACCCGCTCACAGGACATCACAAGCACCGTCGCACTCTTCGGCCCCTCCGGAACCAACACCAACGGCGCATTGAAGGACATCCGCAACCTGCGAATCGTCCGGGATATCAGCGCCGCATACGCCGGCCGGGGCGTTTCAAAGGCTTACATCCTGAGCTACGATTTCATTTATGAAAACGGTCAGATCGTACGCGGAAGCAACGTCACCTTTGGGAAGGAGGCGGCCAGCGGCCTGTGGAAGTTCATCGGCGATCCGACAGGCGGGGCGGCGGGGAACAATTACGGTGGAATTTGGGGTAAGATGGTGGACCCTGGCGACCCGATCAGCATGATTGGTCTCAAGGAAAATCTTGCTGAGGGTGTCTTCATAATGCAGGGAGCAAGCGGCTCTTACTCCATCATGATCAATCGCGACAGCGACATCACGCTGACCGATACCCTGTTGACCATCGGCGACGAACCGCCCATCACTCTGAATTATGATATTGCCGCGGCCATGATCATCTGCGGAGCGAGCACCAATGTGCTGGATGTCAGCGGCTGGACCGGCACCGTGACGATCCTCGCTTCGAACGGCAACGATACCGTCATCGGCAATGGCGACAATACGACCCTGGTGGGTGAGAACGCCGGAACGATATGGACCATTACCGGAACAAACGCCGGCACACTGACGAGCACGGGCGGGACGTCCTCCTTTACCGCTGTGGGTGGGATCACCGGCGGCTCGGGCAACGACTCGTTTGTGATGGCTTCGAACGTGGCGACCTTCAACGGAGCGATTGCGGGCGGTGGGGGCACGGACACCCTGGCAGCAACCGCCGGCACCAATGTTTGGGCCGTGACGGGTACGAATGCCGGCACATTAAATACAACCACCAAGTTCAGCGCAATCAAAACCCTGACTGGCGGCGGCGGGACAGACGCTATCGCAGTCGTTCGGGACGCGAACATCACGCTGACCGACACCAGTTTGACGGTTGGAAACGAACAATTGAATTTGAATGGCATCAAGTCGGCTGTTCTTACGGGAGGATCTAGCAGCAATGCCATCAACGTCGGCGCCTGGACCGGCACTGCGACTATTGCTGCCAACGGCGCAGACAAAGTCATCGGCAATGGCTCGAAGACGACTCTGAAGGGACAGGCCACGACGAATGCGTGGACCCTCACCGCGGCTAATAACGGCACGTTGGTTAGCGGAAACACCACGACGACCTTTATCTCCGTCGGCAACCTCGTCGGCGGCACGAGTGCGGACAGACTGATCGGTCTGACGGGCAGCACTTACACTGTCATCGGGACGAACGCGGTCGTGCTGACGACCGCCGAGTTTTAAGGCCATGCTATAAAAACATCTGACCGGCGGATCGGGCAATGACACGTTCACGCTGACGTCAGGCGTGACGACCTTTAATGG
>JAHFBU010000265.1 GCA_023249795.1 Syntrophaceae bacterium | reverse complement strand
GCTTCCGTCCGCCCGGACGCCGATCTGGGGGGTCGGCTGATGGCCGGTCATGGCGGTTGTCGCGTTGTCGAGGATGACGAGGATAAAACGCGCCCCCTGGAAGACCGCGTTGATCAGCCCAGGAATCCCCGCATGGAAAAAGGTGGAATCCCCGATCGTAACGACGATCGTCGGGAAATCTCCGCCGCCTGAGGCATAGGCGTGGTAGAAGCCCGCCCCCTGGCCGATTCCGGCGCCCATGCAGTGGCAGGTGTCCACGGCGCCGAGGTTCATTCCCAGTGTGTAGCAGCCGATGTCGCTGGGAAAGATCCCTTTGGGAAATGTCTTGCGGATCGCATGGAAGGCGGCCCGGTGGCCGCACCCGGCGCAGAGCGACGGGCGGATTCCCTTCTTCGCTGCCGGCAGGGGTGCAATGGCAAAAAGCCCGAGAAACTTTCTCAGGATTCCATCGATGACGTCGGGTGTGAGTTCACCCTGGCGGGAAACGTCGCCGGAGTTCCGACCGCTGATCCGGGCGTCGGCGAACTGCATCTCGATCACGCTGTCCGTCTCCTCCAGGACGAGAATTTTTTCGTAACGCTTCAGTGTTTCTCCGATGAACGGCTTGTGGAGCGGGTAGGCGAGGCGGACCTGGTAGAGGTCGACCCTTTTCTCCGGCTCCAGGTTATCGAGAAGCTCGGAGACATGGGCGAAGGCGACGCCGGAGGCGACGATGCAGGTCCGCGTTTGGACGCCGCCGCCGGGAACGAGGATGGGATGGAAGGCCGGCTCCGCGGCGATCCGGTCGAGCTTTTCGTTCAGAAGGCGGTGGAGTTCGGTGAGGAACTGCGGCGTGGCCACCCACCGGCCGGGGTCTTTTTCAAAACGGGCCTTCTGCTCCCGAAGGCGCGGCGGGCGGCAGGTGACGTTCTGCCGGGCGTGGCAGACGCGGGTCGTCGGCCGGAGGATGACCGGAATCTCATACCTCTCCGAGAGGGCGAAGGCCTCGGCGACCATCTCCCGCGCCTCACGCGGCGAGGAGGGATCGAAGACCGGCGCCTTGGAGAAGAGCGCAAACAGTCGGCTGTCCTGCTCCGTTTGCGAGCTTTGCGGCCCCGGGTCATCGGCGGCAATCAGGATGAACCCGCCCTTGACGCCGAGGTAAACCGCGCGGGTAAAGGGGTCCGCCGCGACGTTGAGCCCCACCTGCTTCATGGCGACCGCCGAACGCCGCCCCGCCATGCTGTTGGCGAGCGCCGTCTCGCAGGCGACCTTTTCGTTCACCGACCATTCCGTGTGGAGCTGAGCGCCCGTCTCCTTTGCAAAGGCAACTATGGAGGAGAGGATCTCCGAAGCAGGCGTCCCGGGATAGGCGGCGGCCAGCGTGCACCCCTCCTCGACGAGCCCGCGACCGATCGCCTCGTTTCCCATCAGGATCCGCTGTTCGTTCTTGTTCATGTTTTCCTGCCTCTCTTCTTCTTGCTCCCGGCACAACAAAAAAGGCCAGGGGCTGTGCCCATGGCCTTGCTTACGTTTCAGCTATTTCTTTGATTTCCTATCCGCCGCAGACCCGCACACCCCTTGCCCTATGTCAGCTGCGCCACCACCAGAGGTTCGATTGCCGGATCTGCAAATCCATATCACTTCCTTTCGCGGCCCTTTTATCCGAAACAAAAGAAGAATGCAACTGTTTTGATGCGGCCTGAGGTTCCTCATTTTCCCTTGACAACATGGGGGACCTTGAATAAGAGCACAAACAGACCGATCGCAAAGTGCGATACTCGGCCTGTTGGCAGATTCTCCAATTCATTGGTTCTCGAGGAATTGATTATGGGGTTTGAAAGCATAAATTTCAATGGGGATTTTGTCTTGGCTGTCGTCAGCATCATCTTTATCAATATCATCCTCTCCGGTGATAATGCCGTCGTCATTGCCATGGCCGTCAATACGCTGCCCAAAATCCAGCGGTTGCAAGCCATTATATTTGGGGCTGGAGTGGCAGTGGTTCTGCGAATCATTCTCACTTTTTTTGCCGCGCAACTCCTCTTGATCGAGTATGTCAAGTTCGTCGGAGGTGCACTGATCATCTGGATCGCCGTCAAGATGCTGATCGAAGGATCCGAATGCGATGAAGGCGAAAAAGAGTGCAGGACAATCTGGCATGCGGTCTGGATTATTCTCGTGGCCGATATCACGATGTCTCTGGACAATGTGCTCGCGGTGGCCGGAGCCTCCAACGGCAATCTCTACCTTCTGATATTCGGCCTCTGTTTGAGCATTCCCATCGTCATCTTTGCCAGCAATCTCCTGAGCAAGTTGATGGAAAAATATCCCATCATTCTTTACATCGGTGCGGCAGTTTTGGGGCGGGTGGGAGGTGAAATGATGGTGACAGACCCTTTCATCGAAATGCGCTTCCATCCATCAACCGCTTTTAATTACTCCGTGCAGGTATTTTTTATCATATCGGTACTTGTTGTCGCGAGGATCTGCATCGGATTAAGTGCCAATCGGAACAAGCACGCCTCTTCCTGATCCCGTCCCATAGTTCGGTTTTCCATTCCGGTCCCAACCGAAGATAGCGCTTTGAGTTGGAATCGGAATTATGTCCGGTGGTCGAAGACACGCATTGACTTTCGTTCCGTCCGGGGGAGACTCCGGTAATCGACAATCTCCACCTGGCCGCT
>JAHFBU010000036.1:6912-9941 GCA_023249795.1 Syntrophaceae bacterium | reverse complement strand
GCTGGCGCTTCGAAAAGGCAAAAGAGATCAACCGCGCCTGCTTTATGCTCCTGCCCGATTCGCAACTCGTCGCCCTCGCGCGTCTTGAAGCCGTGTCCCTTCAGACCATGGCCGGACCCGGGCTCCTCTCCTCCGAGGTCTCGCACCGCTTCGGTCCGGAGCTCCTCGAAATCCTCCAACAGAATTGAACAGCAGCGTTACGCTTTAATTCGACAATATGAAATATCGAGTCATGGCAGGTCCGATTACGGGTTCCCGATCCGCAAAACCGGCTTGATCGTGTCGCCCTTCCGCGCGTCCGCGATGGCACGGTTGATTCCGGCAAGCGGGTAATACCTCACAAGGCGGTCAAACGGGAACCGCCCCGCCCGGTACAGCTCGATCAGCCTCGGGATGAATCGCTGGGGGACGGAGTCGCCCTGAATCACGCCGATCGCTTTTCGCCCGCCGGCGAAAGACCGGTCCGCCATGTCACCCGTCAGCAGCGCCACGCGGCCCTTCGGCTTCAGAGCATCGACGGCAAGATGATACATCTCCGGACTGCCCGTATTCTCAACGACATAATTTACGCCGCTCCCGGTGATTTCGGCAATGCGGGCGGCGACGTGCTCGCGGCGGGCGTCGATCACATGGGTGGCCCCCAGCTCCAGGGCAAGATCGAGTCGCCAGGGCACGATATCCACGCCGATAATCGGTCCGGTGCCGAAGACGGCAAGGGCGGCTCCTGCCGGAACTTTAAGCGAATTCATCACGGTGCCGGCGCCGGTTTGCAGGCCGCAGCCCAGGGGGGCCAGGAGCTCCAGAGGCAGGTCCCGGGGGACCACGACGACGTTGCGTCCGGTTGCCAGGCTGTGGGTGGCAAACGACGACTGCCCGAAGAAGTGCCCGCGGACGCCGCTCTGCCAAAGCGCATTGCTGCCGTCGAGACGCGCGAAGCCGAAGTTCGCCTCATAGAGACGGATGCAGCCCGCCGGGCGCCCGTGCCTGCACGGCGAACAGCGGCCGCAGGAGTGATAGGACATCACGACGTGATCGCCCTGGGCAACCCCCTGCACCCTTTTGCCGACCTGCTCCACGATACCGGCCCCCTCGTGGCCGAGGATGACCGGCTCCCCGGAGCCGTCCCAGTCGTCGATGACGCCGATATCCGTATGGCAGATGCCTGAAGCGACGAGGCGCACGAGGAGTTCATCGGAGCGCGGATCCTCCTGAACGAGGGATTCGATCTTCAAGGGGCCGCCCCGCTTGCGCAGGACAGCCGCCCGGATCTTGTGGCTCGAAACGTCGGAAGGATAGGTCCCTTTTTCTCTCATCATTCCTCCTTTGGGCGGGCGTGCCGGGCATGTCCGCCCGCCGCCGATCCCTTCAAAGCGCCGTATCCCGTGTCCATTCCCCGGATTTTGGCAAAAAGATACACCAAAGCGGACCCGGCGTCAAAACCAAACGTACGGCGCAGGCTGATCCATTCCCTTGATCCGATGAGCGTTTTTCCGGATGATTGTTTATTGGAAGATCATGATTATATTGTACGCACGATCAATACAAGAGGAGAGGTCCACATTATGACGGGGAAAAATATCGACATCGGTGAGATTCAAAAGGACATCAGCGATTACGTCTCGCGGAAATACGGGATAAAATTCAAGGTCGCCGCGTTCGGGACGGCCCCGGAGGCGGCGCGGGAAGAGGGAGACGAGAAGAGCGTGGAAAGCCACGACGAGATCGCCTCCATCCATTTCGACATGAAGCCCGGCGAATTGAAAGCCTATCTGGATGAGTATATGGTCCGGCAGGACGAAGCAAAAGAGGTTCTCGCCACCAAGATCTGCACCCATTTCAATCGGATCAAGCGGTTTGAACTGAACCGTAAGAAGAAGCGGCCGGAGACCGTCGGCGAGATCAAGAGCAACATCATTATGATCGGTCCGACCGGGGTGGGGAAGACCTTCCTGGTCAAACTGATTGCCGGCAAGATCGGGGTGCCCTTCGTCAAGGGCGACGCGACAAAGTTCAGCGAGACGGGATACGTCGGCGGCGACGTGGAGGATCTGGTGCGGGATCTGGTCCATGAGGCCAAGGGAAATATCGAGCTCGCCCAGTACGGGATCATCTATCTGGACGAGGTGGACAAGCTGGCCGCATCGCGGGGGCTGATGGGTCCGGATGTCTCCCGCTCGGGCGTGCAGCGCGCCCTCTTGAAGCCCCTGGAGGAGACCGAAGTGGATTTGAAGGTGGCGCACGATCCGGTTTCTCAGATCGAGGCGGTCCAGGAGTTCCAGCGCACCGGCAAGCGGGAGAAAAAGAAGATCAGCACCAGGCATATCCTGTTCATCATGAGCGGGGCATTCAACGGCCTGGAGGAGATCGTCGACAGGCGGCGCCACCGGAAAGGCATCGGTTTCGGAGCGGAGATGCAGGCGAAGGATACGCAGGCCGACCGTCTGCGGCACCTCAAGGCGGAAGATCTGATCCAGTTCGGTTTCGAATCGGAGTTCATCGGCCGGCTGCCGGTTGTGACCGTCTTCGAGCATCTGGAGACGGATGATCTCTACAAGATTCTGTGCAACCCCAAAAGCCCGATTATGATCGGGAAGAGACGGGATTTCAAGGCCTACGGCATCGATCTTCAGTTCGAGGACGAGGCGCTCCGCAAGATCGCGGAATACGCCGCGAAGGAGCGGACGGGCGCGCGAGGGCTGGTCAGCGCCGTGGAGCGGGTCCTGATGAAGTTTGAACACACGCTCCCTTCGAGCGATATTCGCTTTCTTTCGGTCACCCCGGCGCTGGTGGCCGATCCCGTCGGGGAACTCGAAAAGATCCTCGCCCATCCGGACGATCCGGAGAGGGAAGCGGCGTTTCGCCGCCTGGCGGCGGCTGAGGAGGAGCGTTTGGAAGCGCTGGTCGCCCGGAGGACTCCGGAGTGGGAGAGCGCCTATGGGATCCCCTTTCCCGATGATCGGATCAGGCTCATCATCAGGCATGCCCTCGATCGGCAGACCGACGTGGAGACGGCGGCCGAAGAGCTTCAG
>JAHFBU010000036.1:0-6902 GCA_023249795.1 Syntrophaceae bacterium | reverse complement strand
CCGTCGACGCCCTGGCGGAAAAGGTCTGGAGGGAGCCGCGGGACCCGGCCGAATATCTCGCGACCGCGCTCCACGACTATGGACATGGGCTGAAGCTGATCCGCGAAAAGACGGGAGAGCGGCAATTCCTCATCCCCGCGGAAGGGGTGGAGAACCCCGAAAAATATTTGAACGGTCTGATTCAGGAGGCCTACCGGCAGACAAGCTGATGCAGGCATCGCGAGAGGGTCAAGATCAAACGCGCCCGGGGGGGAATCATCCCTCCCGGGCTTTTTTGATTTCGCCGGGGAGCCGCCATTTCGGGACAAAACCATTGACAAACAGGAAAGAAAAGGGCAGATTTCCCGACAGTTCCAAGCGGTCGTCCCATCTGGGCCGTGAGTCGCCGGGCAGCGCGATCCTCCCTGAGGATGCACCCTACGTAACCTGCGGGCAACATGGCCGCGTCGTGAACAGCAGCAGACGGAGAGCATTTGAAATGGAAAATCGCTTCTTCGAAAAGCCCATCCTCAACTCTCCCTACCGATGCCCCGCGCTGCCACATCAACTGGATCATCCTCGACAGCGACTGGGAGGCGGAGTTCTGCCGCGTGACCGAGTCGCACCCGCGGGTGCTGGCCTACGTGAAGAACCGCAACCTCGGCTTGGAGGTTCCCTATCGCTACGGCTCCGAGACGCGCCGCTACCTCCCCGATTTCATCGTTCTGCTGGATGACGGCAACGGGCCGGAGGACCCGCTCCACCTGATCGTCGAGATCAAGGGCTATCGACGCGAAGACGCCAAAGAGAAGAAGGCCACGATGGATACCTACTGGGTGCCAGGCGTGAACAACCTCGGCAGCTACGGCCGCTGGGCCTTTGCCGAGTTCACCGAGGCGTACCAGATCGAAGCCGACTTCGCGACCCGGATCGAAGGTGAAAAACATCTTTTGGGTAAAGGCATTTGTGATGAAAAGAAAACCGAATTTCGATTTATATCTTGAGGAGCAAGTCAAGGATCAAGGTTTTGCCGAACGCTTTCAAAAAGCCGGGGAGGCGTGGGATATCGCTTTGGGGCCGGCCGCCTTGAGAGAGGAATCCGGCCTTTCGCAGAAGGAGCTGGACAAACGGGTTGGCACAACCCAGCAGCAGATCAGCCGGCTGGAGTCCCCATCCTATGAAGGCCATTCCCCGAGCATGCTCCGCAGGGTCGCCGAGGCCCACGATCAAAAATGCCCGGCGCCGGTCTTCGAAGACAACGGATTCTTCACTGCAATCTTCCACCCGAATCCGGAGGTCAGGGCACAAGCGGACGCCCGGCAAGGCTCAAGCATCCCCCAAGTACCACGGAAGTCACCACGGAAGTCATGCGGCTGCTCGATGTATTCAAAGGCGATATGTCGCGGCAAGAACACCAACATCTCCTTGGCCTGAAGAATGATGAACACTTCCGAAAGGCCTACCTGCTGTTGGCAATCAAAGAGGGTGTGATCGAAATGACCCTGCCCGACAAGCTGCACAGCCCCAAACAGCGCTACCGCATCACGCCGCTGGGCAGAGAGATCCTGAGTGAGGGACGAATTGAAAAGTGATCGAAAAGAATGAAGGACAAAACACATGGCCAAAAAGCAAACACCGCTGAACGTCGAAACCCTGCCCCCGAGGAGTCCCGGCGCAGGAACATCCCCACCGCCGAATTCCAGTCGGTGATGAAGAAGGATCTTTTGAAACCAATAATCCGTGGTGGCATGATAGTGACCGCGAAGAATGAACTTTACATTTGGTAACATTTGTGTTACCTTGCAATCAAAGAAGGGCGCATGAAAATTGTCGAATATCTGACAGAGGATGGCCTGAGCCCTTTCCGGAACTGGTTTGACAGACTCGACAGTTGTGCGGCTGCCAAGGTCACAGCCGCTCTGACTCGAATGGGGATTGGAAACAGATCGAACGTGGAAAGTGTCGGGGGCGGGGTTTCTGAGCGAAAGATCGATTACGGACCCGGCTACCGTGTCTATTTCGGCGTGGACGGCGAGGAATTGGTCGTCCTGGTTGGAGGCGGTACAAAAAAACGTCAAGCGCAGGATATCGCGACGGCCAGGGAACGCTGGGTGGATTATCGCAAAAGAAAGAAGCAAGCATAGAAGGAGATCGAGAACATGCCACTGACAAGGGATTTCAGAGAGACGGTTATGGCGCGGGTCAAATCCGACCCGGCTTTCAGAGGTGAATTGATTGTTGAGGCGACCAATGCATTTTTGATCGGCGATATGGAAACGGGCAAGGCGCTGCTGCGCGACTATCTGAACGCCACCGAATCCATAACCGATATTGCCCGAGAATTGCAGGTGAACGAGAAGAGCCTGCGCCGCATGCTCGGTCCGAAGGGGAACCCGACCCTCAAGAATTTCCTCGGTCTTCTGAAGGTGTGCGGGTCGGCGGAGCGCCTCACGCTTCAGGTCTATCACCATTGATCCACACAACGGTGAAGAACGTCCTCCGCGAAACATGCTTTGACTGGACAAGGATAAAATCATGGCCAAAAAGCAAACACCGCTGAACGTCGAAACCCTGACCCACGAAAAGGCCCGGCGCAGGAACATTTCCACCGCCGAATTCCGGTCGGTGATGCAGAAGGAGGAGCAGAGCCCCGTCCGCGTTGCCTACGGGCGCGGCGCCGCCGGACTGGAAAAGGAGAAGGCCGGCCGCAACTGGTGTGGCGCGGCAAGGACGAGCAGGACTGGTCGGACCTGATCGTCCAGGCTCTACCAAACCAACAGTTCGTGGAGTGTGTACTTTAATTTATTAGTCATTATTCCAATGATCATGATGTTGTTAACCCTGGGAGGCGCTGGGAATGAGATTTTGGGTTGGAGTAACGGATAACACATGGTATCAATTTCTCTCACAGCTCCGCCCGGAAGAGGTTAATTTTTGGCAACCGGGTGGGACGCCACCATTCACGAACGCACCCATTGGAATGCCTTTTCTATTCAAACTCAGACGCCCAAATAATCACATTGCCGGCGGTGGATTTTTTGTAACTTACAGTGCATTACCCCTGAGCCTCACCTGGGAGGTGTTTGGACAAAAGAATGGTTGCTCTTCGTTTAATGAACTCCGCTCACTTATAGCACCATTGACAGCAAACAGGCGGGGTGATGGTCCAATCGGATGCAATGTTCTTGCAAATCCTTTTTTCTTTGATCAAGAAGAATGGATTGCCGATCTACCCGATTGGTCGTCGAACATCGTACGCGGGAAGATGTACGATACGGCCGAAGGCGCAGGACAAGAGATATGGCACAACGTCCAGCAGAGGATGAAATTAAAGCCACTTGAAAAAGTCTCAAACGATAAGGTTCCTCTGGTCGCCGAATATGTCGAAAAGTATGGTTCTCCAGTTGAAGTACGACCGAGACTGGGACAGTCTTCTTTTAGGGTTTTAGTCACTGATGCCTATCAAAGACGCTGCGCCATTACGGGGGAGAGTACGTTAATGGCACTGGAGGCGGCGCACATCGTTCCTTATTCAGGAGAGGGAGGGCATGATGTCCGGAACGGGCTTTTGCTCCGAGCCGACTTTCACCGACTTTTCGATGCCGGCCTTGTTGGTGTCACGCCGGATCTTCGTGTCAGAGTCAGCCCCCGGATCAGAGAGGAGTGGTTCAACGGCAAGGTCTACTATAAACTTGATAACAACCCGTTATCTGTCGTGCCAATACACCCGTCGATGCGTCCAGATCCCGATCGCTTAGATTGGCATTATCGGAACAGATTTCAGGCATAATAGAGAGGGAGCCATGATTTCGTCAACTCTCCTGGATGCATTGATTGCATTTCGTCGAGAAAGGGACTGGGAACAATTCCATACGGTTCGTAATCTGAGCGCCGCTCTGTGCGTTGAATCTGCCGAGTTACTCGACCTGTTTCGTTGGGCTCGTGATTCTGAAATTGCGAGCATTGTTGAACAACAGCGATCCGAAATAGAAACTGAAATTGCTGATGTAGCTATTCTGCTTTCTTATCTGTGTCATGACCTTAATATTGCCGTTGAGGATGCGGTCAGAAAGAAACTTGAAATAAACCGGGAGAGATACCCAGTCGAAAGTTCAAAAGGGGTTTCAACGAAGTATAACCGGCATAGATAAAATCTCAGCTCTTCTCATATGTTAAAGTTAGGGACTCTCCCTACAGTTGATGAAGAAAAAATGGCAGTCCGTCTTCTCTTCGGTTGAGATGTTTTTGCCAAAACAATTTACTGAGGGAGCGGCTATGGAATACCTGCTGGTCCGATTCGGGGATGAAGACAGGGCTGTGGTGATCGACGGGGTGAGACGGGGCCGAACCAATCATGTCCTGGAGGTGGAGAAGGGGACCCACAAAATCAGCCTTTCGCCGCCGCCGTCCGATTTTACGCCCTCCGAGATCAAGGTCATCCTGAAAAAGACGACGACACTCAAGCACAGGAGGGTGAGTGGCCGATCCGGCAAGAGGGATACACCTTCGAGAAATGCGAGCAACCTCCTGACGCCACTTCATAGAGACCACTCTTCGAGATGCGCTTTCTGCTTGATGCCCCATTCATCGAGAAGATTGGCTTGTTTTTGTAAGAAATAGATGCTATTTTTCCTTACAAAATTTCATGCGGGTTTATCATGCAAAGCATTGATTCAAAAATACTTAATCGTATCTATGGTCGTGGGAAGGGTTGCGTTGTCACCCAAGGCGATTTTATCGACCTTGGAAGCCGGCAGGCCGTGGACTTGGCGCTGCACCGTCTGGCGAAAAAAGGAACGCTGCGCCGCCTGGCCCGCGGGTTGTATGATTACCCGCGCCTCGACCCGGACCTCGGTCTCCTTTCCCCCACGACCGATGCCATCGTCAAGGCGCTGAAGGGGCGGGATAAAATTCTTCTGCAGCCGTCCGGGGGATATGCCGCCAATCTGCTGGGGCTCTCCGATCAGGTGCCGATGAAAATCGTTTTCCTCAGTGATGGACCAGCGCGCCGCGTGCAGCTTGGCAAGCAGGTCATCATGCTCAAACACACCACCCCCCGCGCCATGGCGACTGCCGGACGAATATCGGGACTGGTCATCCAGGCCTTGCGCCATATCGGTCAGCGGAACGTGGATGATGCAATCGTAGCCCGTCTGCAAAAGCGGCTGTCCAACGACGACAGGAGGCAACTCCTTCGGGACATCCGTTACGCCCCGGCATGGATCGCTGCCGTTCTGAGGCGCGTTGCCGGGCCGGAGGGGAAATGACCGCATGACCTGGTGACCGGCCAGCCTGACAGCGCCAATCTCCAAGCCATGGCCTCCGATCCAGCATCATCTCATTATTGTTAGAATATTCAGTCATGCTATGACCGCTGTCGGCTTTGGCATATGGTCAATATAATAAGTTATTATCTTCTTGACACATCCGGATAATAATATTATATATGCCGAAACAAACGGGAGGAATGAACATGCCGACAAACGACTTGGCAGCGCGCCTGAAGAAAGCCCGCGAGTCAGCGGGATTGACAATCGGCGAAGCGGCATCGAGGCTCGGCTTTGCCAATTATCAGACACTAAGTAACGTTGAAAAAGGAGAACGGGAAGTCAAGGCCGGCGAACTGGCCCTCTTTGCCAAAACATATTTCTGCAATCTCAATACCCTTCTCATGGGCGAAGCTGAGTCGCCGTCGGAGGTTCAGCTTCTGTGGCGAAAGGCACCGCCTGAAGAAAGAAAAAAGGAAATCGAAGCTTATATAAAGAACCGTTTTGAACAGTATCACCTTCTTGAAAAGCTGCTGGGAAACGATAAGGTCGGTCCTACGCAACTGACTGCGCTCACACCAGCCGACATCCGCACGAACCATCAAATTGACGGCCTCGCTTTAAGAATCGGCAAATGGTTGGATTTGGGCGGCAGACCGGCCCTTTCGCTCCAGAGAGTCATGGAGCAGTCTCTGCAAATCAAGATTGTGTTCATGGAGCTTTCCGACTTCGGCTCGGCCGCATCGACGGTCCATTCCGAACTCGGTTCCGCAATCGTCGTCAATAGCGAGGAAGCGCCCTGGCGCAGCAATTTTACGCTTGCCCACGAATTATTCCATATCCTGACATGGGACACCTTCAGCCCGAACGAAATACAACGGGACGAGCAGCTTTTCAGCGAGATGGAAAAGAAGGCAGAGCGATTTGCCTCCACCTTGTTATTGCCGGAGAGTGAAGTCCGGCAAGAACTATCCGGAAGGATTGTGGAACAGAAGCTGTCCTTTTCCGATGTCGTCGATATTGCCCGCGAGTTCGGCGTTTCAACATCCGCGCTTCTCTACCGGATGGCGAACCTGCGGATCATGACTTGGGAGAAGGCGAATGAACTGGCCAAGAACGATGAATTTCTGAAGATCGACCGCCGCCTCCGGAAAGATGCCCTCTGCGATACGCCCAGGTCGGAACGGTTCATTCTGCTGGCGGTCAAGTGTTTGAGAAAGGGGTTGATTTCTCATGGCAAGTTTGCGGAGATCCTCGATATAGATCGTGCGGATATTGACGAATTCCTGGAGTATCGGGGGCTGACCAGGATGGAGGGTGAATCGGTTGAAATTGTGGCTCCTTGATGCGGATGTCATCATTAAATTCCTGGAGATTGATATCTTCGACAGGCTGGTCGGTTTGCATGAGCTGCACGTTGCCTCATCCGTCGCCGATGAGGTTAAACACTATCGCAGGGGCGGTGAAAAGATTCCGGTAAACTTTCGTCAGCAATACATCACAAGCGGCCGCGTCGTCGAATCCGATGCGACTGTCTAAGAAATCCAAAACATTCTGAAACAACTCCCCCCTCTGAAGCGAGAGGCGATTCATGTGGGTGAAATTGAGTCCCTGTCCATTCTTGTACGGGAAGAAACCTTGACGTTGTGCACCTTT
>JAHFBU010000035.1 GCA_023249795.1 Syntrophaceae bacterium | reverse complement strand
AGAAGCAAACCGGTTCATTCACATCGTTTCACCATCCACGGGGGCGTCACGGTTTCGACGGGGATATGTGAAGCTGCATAAGCGTACCGAGGTTCCTGCAGGCCTCGTTAAACAGGCAGGACAATATAATCGCAGACAACTACGATTACGCTTTAGCCGCTTAGTCGGCTAACGTCTCCCCGATTTCGTCTGTCGGGTCGGTTCGGGGGCGTCATAAAGGCAGAATAACCGATCTTTCATGCCTGGGGAAAGAGGGGCGAAAACCTTAAACAGGATAGCGATCGAGGGATCCTGCTTCCGGGAGCCATCAGAAGCGAAATTCAAAACAGAAGATACGCACGTAGAAATTGCAGTGGAAGGTTTCCGGACGCGGGTTCGACTCCCGCCGCCTCCACCAGTAAACCATAACGAAATTACTGTGTGGCGTTTTTATAGGGCCGCCTGGGGGTACTTTCGGGAGCCTTGAGCTGCCCGACCTTCATAGATCATCCATATTATGTTGCGGTTCTACGTTCAAAGCCTGTGCCCGTTCATGTAAACGGAGGATAGCGATGGAAATGAAGGCCATTTGTCCGTGCGTTAATCTGGACTGCCCGAACCACGGCAATTGCGAGAAATGCATCAGTCGGCACCTGAAGAAAGGCTCTTTGAATTATTGTGCGTTTTATACGGTCCTGTCGGAGCTTCAGGAGGCGATTGATGCATCGCCCGAATCTCCCACAGCTAAAAAATTGGCTCTCATGACGGAAAACATACGGGCGACCTATGGCAAACTCATGGAAAAACATGGCCTGTCCAAGGAACGACAGGAAAGATTGCTAAAAGAAGCAGCCCACTTCAGCGACTACTAGTACTGGCGGGATTCGTCACCGGATCAAAACAGTGGAGATTTCCGTGATGGCGGAGTGAAAGGAGTTGCCGCCCCTGCCTTATGAGCTAACCAGCCTTGGAAGCCTTCTTGCTCCGCCCGTGTTCTAAGATCTGCCCCTCTGCGAAGAGAAACACAATACCGATTAGACAGACAATGCTGCCGATAAACGCGCAGATAATCTGGATCCATGTCGGTGGCTCAAAAACACCGATCAGAGATAGCCCCGTAACGGCAATAACGATGGTAACGAACCCGCCCAGTTTTTCCAGCATATTGGACCTCCAGAACGACTAAATTTTAGCTGATGGATTGTGGTCCTTCTCTTTCCCGAATTTCACCAGGAGAGAAATCATCAGACAGCCCACTGCAATCGCAAGACAAAAAGTGATCATCGCATGCACGGGCAGAAAGGTGATCAACGTCCACAGAATGAAATTACCAGAGATCGTGCCGGCCATAAGTAAAAAATGTCGCATCCCTATTCTCCTGACTGACGTAGGCTGTACGTCAACATGACACCGAAACGAAGTGGTTCATGACCCCCTGATCCGAGAAATTTCAGTACGGACCCGGCATCATCATTTGTAGATCAAACCCGGTATCCATAACCCGATCTGCGGAAACATATACAACAGGAAGATTGCGAGCACCTGGATCGCCATGAATGGCAGCATCCCTATGAAGATCTGGTTCAGCGTCACATGGGGCGGCGCCACCCCCTTCAGGTAGAACGCGGCCATCGCCACCGGCGGCGAGAGGAACGCCGTCTGGAGATTCAGCGCCACGAGCAGGCCGAAGAAGAGAGGATCGATGTTGAAGTGCGCCAGAAGCGGGATGAAGATCGGCATGAAGATGACGATGATCTCCGTCCATTCGAGCGGCCAGCCGAGGAGGAAGATGACCACCTGCGCCATGAGCATGAACTGCGTAGGCGTCATATTGAGCGACAGCACCCAGCGATTGACGACTTCCTGTCCGCCGAGGAGCGCGAACGCAGCGGCGAACAGGCTCGATCCGACGAAGAGCCAGCAGACCATGGCCGAGGTCTTCGCAGTGAGGAAGACCGATTCCTTGACCACCTGGAAGTTGAGCTGTTTATAGGCGGCCGCCAGGACGAAACCGCCGAACGCTCCCATCGCCGCCGCCTCGGTCGGCGTCGCGGCGCCGACGACAATGCTGCCCAGCACCCCGAGGATGATCATGGCCAGCGGGAAGAACGATCCCAGGAGCATCTTGAAGATCTCGAGCCGCTGGAAGGTGAAAATGCCATAGAATATCAGAAGACCTACCGAGACGATGCCGAGCGTGATCCAGTAACCCAGCGGGGCGGGGGTGCGCTCGGGCTTGGCCTCGACAGTCACCGGCGCGGCAGGTGTCATCTCGGCGGGCGGCACCTTTGCGCTTTCGACCGCGGGAGCAGCCGCGGCCGGGGCCTCCTGGCCAAGCTCGGCCGGAGGCTCCTGCAGACCACCGGCACCTTCCGGCTCCTGCAAACCGCCTTGTTCCGTCCCCGCGAGACCTTGTGTGCCCGTCTCGCCTGCATGGTCTTCGTCGGCGGCCATTCCCATCTCCTGAACGCCCGCCGGCTCCACCGCCACCGGGAATGTCATCAAGAAATAGATCGGGACCATCAAAAGCGCGGCCGCCACCAGCGGGAGGAGGGCAATGATCATGTGATTGACCAATGTCTTCATCGGGACGTCCGCGTTTCGTTTCCCCTTGATGGCGCTGATCAGCCCCACCATGACGTTGTTGCTCCGCGTTTGGGAGATCACTTCCGCGAATTTGGGAAGCTCCACGTGCTGGTCCTCAGCGGAGAGGGGCGGCGCGATGCCGGGCTTGAGTTTCGCGGAGATGATGACGTAGCCGACGTAGAGCCCCGCCAGCATGAGGCCGGGGAGGAAAGCCCCGGCGTAGAGCTCGACGACCGACACGCCGGCGGTGGCGCCGTAGAGGATGAGCAGAACCGAAGGCGGGATCAGGATGCCGAGGGTGCCGCCCGCGGTCACGACGCCGGCCGAGAGACGGGTGCTGTAACCGGCCTTGAGCATCGCCGGAAACGCGAGGAGCCCCATCAACGTGACCACCGCGCCGATGATCCCGGAGGCGGTCGCGAAGATCGCGCAGGTGACCAGCGTTGCGACCGCCAGCGATCCGGGGATGCGCGAGGTGGCCAAATGGAGGCTCTTGAAGAGCCGGCCGATCAGATTGGCCCTTTCCACGAGGTATCCCATGAAGACGAAGAGGGGGATCGATATCAGGACGTCGTTGTTCATGACCGCATAGGCGCGCTGCACCGTCAGCTCGAGTGTATGGGTCACCGCGGTCGCCGGGTTTGCACTGTAATAGTACATGAAGCAGAACATCGTTCCCATTCCCATCAGCGTGAATGCCGTGGGAAAGCCGAGCATGATTGCGATAACGATCATCGCCAGCATCAGGAGGCCGAGGTGGCCGTTGGTCATCTGGGACGGCGGGGGCATCATCCAGAACACACCGATCACCACCATGGCCATTATCGCGAATCCAAACCAAGCCTCTTTTCTCATCGATCACCCCCTTTTCCGTGCATCACGTATTCGTCGAGCCTGGCGATATCCTCGTCGGTGACATGCACTGTTGCCTTCAGTTTCTCGACATCGACCTCTTCGACATCCTGGATGCGCGAGGGCCACTTCCCCTGCTTGAGGCAGATGATGCAACGGATGATTTCGACAAAGCCCTGGACCAGGATGAACGCCCCGGCCAGCGGGATGATCGTCTTGAAGTGGTAGAGCGGCGGGCCGTCGGCGGTGATGCTCGAATGTTCCCATATCCGCCAGGAATCGCCGGCATAAACATAGCCGGCCCAGCAGAGGGCGGTCACCCCGGGCAGGAAGAAGACAATGTAAAGGGTCAGGTCGAATAGGGCCTGCACCCGCGGCGGCAAGAAACCGTAGAGGACGTCGCCGCGGACCATGCCGTTCTTCGACAGGGTGTAGGCGCCCGCCATCATGAAGAGGGTCCCGTACATCTGGAGCATGATGTCGAAGGCCCAGGAATGGGCGGCATGAAGGGCGTAGCGGACGAACACCTCGTAGGTGATCAGGAAGGTGAGACCCACGATGAGCCAGGAGAACGCCTGGCCGGCGAAGGTGCTGATTTTGTCAATGCGAAGAAGCAACTTTTGCATATGCAAACCTTTCAAAAATCGGCCATCCGGGCGGCGCCCGGATGGCCGAAATGTGTGCTGTGCCGTAAGTCCCTTATTTCTTCGCCGGGGCGGCTTTCGCTGGCGCGGCTTTCTTGCCGAAGTAGTGGTTATAGGCCATGCGCCGACCGACGTAGGTATCCATATCCCAGGCCACCGTGCGCTTGGCGTAGGCGATCTGCGAAGCGATGATCTCCTTGAACAAGGGGTTATCCGCCGACTTCTTCGCCACGACCTCGTCATAGACGACGAGCTGCTTTGCCAGGATCGAATCGGGGGTCTTGTAAAACTTGACCTTGTCTTTGGTCTGCATCTCCAGGTAGTCCTTCGAGTAGCGGTCAACCGCTTTCCACGACATGTCGGCCGAGGCCGCCTCCACCCCGCCGGCGATGAGCGCCTTCATCTTGTCCGGCAGCGCGTCGAACTTGGTTTTGTTGAAGAGGATCTCGAACTGCTCGGCGTTCTGGTGGTAGCTCTGGAGCATGCACACCTTTGAAACATCGGGGAAACCGAGCAGGCGGTCGGAGGAGGCGTTGTTGAATTCCGCCCCGTCGATGAGGCCCCGGTCCAGTGCCGGCACGATCTCGCCGCCGGGGAGGGCGTTCACCGCGCAACCCATGGCGGTGTAGACGTCAACGGAGAGACCCACGGTGCGGAACTTCAACCCCTTGAGGTCCGCCTCTTTGGTGATCGGCTTCTTGAACCAGCCGAACGGCTGGGTCGGCATCGGCCCGTAGGGGAAGGAGACGACGTTGGCGCCGATGGAGGCGTAGAGCTTCGCCAGGAGTTCCTTGCCACCGCCGTATTTATGCCAGGAGAGCAGCATATTGCCGTCCATGGCGTAGGCGGGACCCGACCCCCAGAGGGCCAGGGCGTTCTGTTTGCCGTAGTGGTAGACGATGACGCCGTGGGCCCCGTCGAGCGTTCCCTTGGAGACCGCGTCCAGGACGCCGAAGGCCGGGACGACGGAACCGGCGGGGAGCACCTCTATCCTGAGATCGCCGCCAGTCATGTCGTTGATCTTCTTGGCGAAGTCAAGGGCGAATTCGTGGAAAATATCCTTGGTCGGCCAGGTGCTCTGCCAGCGCATCGAAATCGGCCCCTGCGCCTTGAGAATCGAGGGGAAACCCAATGTCGCGGCCCCGGCTGCCGCTACGGCGGCACCGGTGAGGAAATTGCGGCGCGATACGCCCGTCTTCTTTGCATCTTTGCCCAGTTCTTTGTTTGTCATAATTCCTCCCTTTCGAGTGTTTGATGGAACCGTCCGAGTGAATGAACAATGCCTCAACCGATTTCCGCAACCTCTCCGAGGATCCTGCCCTCGATTATGGACTGCATACGCACATCGGGCTGGATAATCGTGCAGCACCTTTTCAAAATACGGAATATGAATAATGACAGGAAAATGAGCAACCAGGTTATCTATATTGTTAAAAATGAAAATATTCCAACGGGCGATGGATCATAGCATTGCAAAAAATAGGGAGTCAAGGAGAAAATCGGGAAGGGAAGATGACGGAGCCCTTAAATTACACGGTATATTCATATGGGCCGTTACGGTTTGCTATTGCCCTTGGCGGCGGTCTTCTTCGCGCGTGGGGATTTCCCGGTTTTGCGAAGCCATGTCGGCTTCCGTCTTTCCGTAAGGGCAACCAGCCCTTCTTTGGCCTCCCCGGAGATGCAGGCGGTGGCGTGGCGTTTTGCGCCGTCGTCGAGCAGGGAGGATGTGATGGGGACGGCCGCGGCCGTATGGATCCAATCCTTGACCAGCGCCTGTGCGGATGGGGCGCCCTGGAACAATTGACCAAGCAATTCGTTGATCCTGGCGTCAAGTTCGTGCAGGGGGACGATGTCGGTCACCAGTCCCGTACGGTAGGCCTCGGCCGCGGTGAAGCGTTCCGCGGAAAGGCAGTAATGACGCGTTGCACGCTCTCCCATCGCCCGGATCAGATAAGGCACGATCATTGCCGGGATCACGCCGGCACGGACCTCGAACAGGCAGAATTCAGCCTCGTAGGAGGCCACCGCCATGTCACAGGCAGCGACGAGTCCCGCGCCGTCGTTCAAAACCGGGCCGTGGACACGGGCGATGGTCGGTTTCTTCAAGGTGTGGATGGCATCCAGCAAGGCTGCCAGTTTCATGGCGTCGGCGTGATTCCGTTTGAAGCTATTGCCGGTCATGCGCTGCAACCCATCCCGATCGACGCCTGCACAGAAGGTATCCCCCACACCGGCGAGGACCACGGCGCGTATCGCCGGGTCATCGTCCAGGGCGCGCATGGCGGCGGTCAACTCAGCGACCAGGGTTTCGTCGAGCGCGTTGCCGCGGTCCGCCCGGCTCATCCAGACGATGCCGACGCCGTTTCTGCTTTCCACCAGCAGGGTTTGGTAGTTCATGTTCACCTCGTCAGGGAAGGGGCAGCCATCTGCAAGGGCTCCAAAATGGGTCCGTGCGAACCGCATCCGCCGCGATGGCACAGGCGGGAATTTTCCTTGTCCGGAGGGAGGATAAGAAAAGCATCCGGGTCTGTCAAGGGGATTTTATCGTGCCTGGGCAAAATGGGAAAATTTGGAATTACTCCCGCCGGGGGAAACTGCTATAAGATGAAAAACGGCGTTCCAGGAATCCGCCCAATCTTTTTGAATCCGGGGTGAAAGAAACGTGACGGACAAACCGCTGTATACCTTGGGCCTGATCGAAGCCGCGCGGGGGATCCGGGACCGGCGATTTACCTCCGAGGCGTACACCGAGGCGCTTCTGGCGAGGATCGCCTCGCTGGATGGAGAAATCCAGGCCTGGGCATGGCTCCGACCGGCAGAGGCCGTCAGGGCCGCCCGTCTTTCGGACTGTCATCTCCGCTCGGGCGGCGCACCGGGTTGTCTTCAGGGGCTGCCCATCGGTGTGAAGGACATCTATGCCACGGCAGGCATTCCGACGGAAATGGGTTCTGCCGCCTTTGCCGGCCACATACCGGACGAGTCGGCCAAGGCGATTGAACGGCTTATGGCCCGGGGGGCCTTTGTGATGGGCAAGACCGTCACCACCGAATGCGCCTTTTTATCGCCCGGAAAGACCCGTAATCCATGGAATCCGCTGCATACACCGGGCGGATCATCGAGCGGCTCCGCCGCCGCCGTTGCCGCCGGCTTTGTTCCGGCAGCCCTGGGTACACAGACCAACGGTTCCGTCATTCGGCCCGCCGCCTTTTGCGGGGTTGTGGGCTTTAAACCGACCCAGGGGCTCATTCCCATCGAGGGCGCCCTGACCTTCAGCCATACTTTGGATCAGGCGGGCGTATTCACCAGAAGTGTGGAGGATGCCGCATGGCTGGTGTCCGCCCTGGCCGGGGAGGCCGCCGGGTTCTCTTCGGAAATCGTCAGCCGTTGCGCGCCTCCCCGCCTGGCGGCCGTCAGAACCCCCGTCTGGGATCAGGCCGAAGAACACGCCCGGCAGAACTTCTGCGAGAGCATCCAAACCCTCAGAAAAGGCGGCGCCCATGTTGAGGAAGTCGAATTGCCCGAGATATTCGGTCTCGCTCATCAGGCGACCCGAACCATTATGGCCGCCGAAGCCGCCTTCAACCTAGAGGAACTGCGCCTCAAACAGTCGCCACTCTTAAGCTCAACGCTGAAGGATTTTCTTGCCGAGGGACGGGACCTGAGGGCGGTTGTCTATTTGCAGGCCCTGAAGACACGCCTCAACCTGCGAGACGAGCTGGAGCGTTTCCTGGCGAAATACGATGCCATCGTCACGCCTCCCGCCATGGGAGAGGCGCCGGCAACGCTGGAACAAACAGGCAATCCCGGCTTCTGCTCCATCTGGAGCCTCTGTGGCGTCCCGGCCATGACCATTCCGGTGGGTTTCGGTCCACGGGGACTGCCCCTGGGATTGCAGATCGTGGGTCCGCGGGGAAAGGATGACCAGGCCCTGTCCGCGGCCCGCTGGTGCGAAGGAATATTCCCCCCTTTAAGGAAGATCATTGGAAGTGAATAAGGAGACGCTCATGAATATGAAAGTGGGTTTCATCGGTCTGGGCATCATGGGAAAACCCATGTCCCTGAATCTTATCGGAGGCGGTTATCCTCTGTGGGTTTACGGCCGCCGGGTCGAGTCCATGGCGCCGCTGGTCGCCGCCGGCGCCCATGCATGCGCCTCGCCGGAAGAGGCGGCCCGCGCCGCGGATGTGACGTTCGTCATGGTATCGGATACGCAGGATGTTGAAGAGGTAATCCTGGGACCGGGAGGGGTCCTGTCGGGAGCCAGGCCCGGCGCCATCGTGGTCGATATGAGCACGATCTCCCCGGTGGCCACACGCTCCCTTGCCGCCCGGCTGATGGACCATGGGGTGGAGATGCTCGACGCCCCGGTATCGGGCGGCGAAACGGGGGCTGTAAACGCCACCCTTTCGCTGATGGTGGGCGGCAAACCCGAAATATTCGCCCGGGTCAAACCGCTCTTCGAGCGGTTGGGAAAGAAGATCGTTCATGTCGGCGACAACGGCGCGGGACAGACGGCCAAGGCCTGCAACCAGATCGTGGTATCCATGACCATCGAAGGGGTGGCCGAGGCGTTTACCTTCGCCCGGCGAAACGGTGTGGATCCCGGACGGGTGCGGGAGGCGCTTCTGGGCGGTTTTGCCAACAGCAGGATTCTCGAAGTCCACGGGCAGCGGATGCTGGATCATGATTTCCGGCCGGGGTTCAAGGTGCGTCTCCACCAAAAGGATCTGCGGATCGTCATGGAGACGGCGCACCGGATGGGGATTGCCCTGCCGGGCTCCGCCCTGGTGGCCCAGCACCTCAATGCCCTCATCGGGAGCGAAGAAGGCGAACTGGATTCATCCGCCCTCGTAAACGTGATCGAACGGTTGAATACAGGCAAGCAGGGCGGATGATGATGAACGTCGTGTGCCGAATTTTGGAAAGCCCGATCATGGATTATGTTGATTTTTACGAGGACGGCGGGGATGAAGAAGATCAATAATTACATCAACGGAGAATGGATCGGGTCTGAGACGAAGGAATATGGCGATGTCCGGTGTCCGGCCACGGGAGAGAAGATCGGCGAGGTCCCTTTTTCAACGGCGGCGGATATTGACAAGGCGGTTCAGGCAGCAAAGGCGGCTTACTGGGACTGGAGGTGTACGCCTCCTTTGACGCGAGCCCGGTACCTGTTTAAATTGAAAAACCTCTTTGAGGATCGGTTCGAGGATATTGCCCGCACCCTGGTCACCGAGGAGGGGAAGACCATGGATGAGTCCCGGGGCGAGGTGCGACGGATGATTGAGAATGTCGAGCATGCCACAGGGGTAACAACCATGATGACGGGATATAACCTTGAGGATATTGCCCCGGGAATTGACTGCACGGCGGAGCGCCAGCCCATCGGTGTTTTTGGAGTCATCGCCCCTTTTAATTTTCCCGCCATGGTCCCCTGGTGGTTCCTGCCCTATGCCGTGGTCTGCGGGAACACCTATATCGTAAAACCTTCCGAACAGGTGCCCATGACGCAAACCCGGATTTTTGAAATCATAGATGAATGCGGCTTCCCCGAAGGGGTCGTTAACATGGTCCATGGAGCAAAGGATGCCGTAAACGGGATGCTTTACCATCCCGATATCAAGGGTATCTCCTTTGTCGGTCAGAGCGCCACGGCCCGTTATGTTTACAAGGCCTGCGGGGAGACCGGTAAGCGCGTCCAGTCCCTGGGGGGAGCGAAGAATTTTGTCATCATCATGCCCGATGCTGAACTGGACCGGTTTATGCCCTCGCTGATCACCTCTTTCTACGGGTGCGCCGGGGAGCGATGTCTCTCCGGGTCGGTGCTGGTGGCCGTGGGAGATGTGTATGAGGAACTGAAAGAGAAGTTTGTTGCCGCGGCCAAGTCTCTTAAGGTCGGCAATGGTCTTGAAGA
>JAHFBU010000264.1:2098-2700 GCA_023249795.1 Syntrophaceae bacterium | reverse complement strand
ATTTGGGATGTATCTGAAAGGGAGCTGGTATTGTATGACGGCCCTCAAGGAAGTTCCGAGGGAGGATGATCCAGTCACCGGCCTTGATGTCTCCCTCCTCCAGGAAAACCTCCTCGGGCCTGTTCTTGGCATCCTCGATCCTCGAACGGACGATCGGATCGAATTTGTCGGAGGCGTTCGGGGAATGGCGGAGTTGGAGAGACTTGTCGAACAGGGCGGATGTTCCGTTGCCTTTTCGTTATATCCCCCGACAATTGGTCAGATGATGGCCGTAGCAGATCTGGGGAAGGTCATGCCGCCTAAATCAACATGGTTCGAACCGAAACTATTGAGCGGCCTGTTCGTCCATCTCCTGGAATAATCACGACGCCTTTGTAAAAGTCCGGATGCTGGGTTCTATCTTCGCCCTTCCCCTGCATTCGCAAGTACGGGCTCGTTGCAGCGTATGCAAAAATACGCCCGGGGGTTTGCACGCCTTGTCTACGAAACTTTTTGAGAAGTTGCCGTGCATTCAGTACTTTTTCAACTATTTATGAGCCCGTTATTCATGGATGGAGAGAGGGACCCGCGAGATGGGGAGACGGTTGATGAGATCCTCGAGG
>JAHFBU010000264.1:0-2088 GCA_023249795.1 Syntrophaceae bacterium | reverse complement strand
CAGGATCATTCAGAAGAAGAAGGGTTATCGTTTTTCGCTTGATGCCCTCCTTCTTGCCCATTTTGCCGCCCTCCAAGAGGGAGATGACCTGATCGACCTGGGAACGGGAAGCGGAATCATCGCTCTGATTCTGGCTCAACGCGTCCGTTGCAAGCGGATCCTGGGTATCGAGATTCAGAATGACCTTGTCGCTATCGCGAAGAGGAATGTTGTTCTAAACGGTTTTTATGGAAATATTGAAATCAGCAGAGAGGATGTGCGCCACCCGGAGACCCTCTGCGAGCCGGAATCCTTTTCGGCGGCTGTCTTCAATCCCCCCTATCGGCGGCTCCGGTC
Source organism: Syntrophaceae bacterium (assembly GCA_023249795.1). Lineage (GTDB taxonomy): Bacteria > Desulfobacterota > Syntrophia > Syntrophales > UBA5619 > UBA5619. The sequence continues at coordinate 1,752 of JAHFBU010000264.1, read as the reverse complement.
GGGACGAATGAATCCCGAGCCTGAGAAGGCCATCGCCCGTCATGAAATCGAAGGAACCGTAGTAGATTTCGTTACTGCCGCTGTCTATGCCCTCCGGCCGCATGGTCGGATGTATGCGATCTATCCCGCCGCACGGATGGTTCAGTTGCTCGCGCGGATGAGAGAACGCCGGATCGAACCAAAACGGCTGCGACTGGTCCACTCGCGCCATGGCGGTTCAGGGCAGTTTTTGCTTTTGGAAGGGGTGAAAGAGGGCCGGGAGGGGTTGAAGGTTCTGCCGCCGCTTTTCATTCATGAAGAGCAGGGCGGATATACCCCAGAAATGGCGGGGATCTTCAGAACTCTTTCCGCTTCTCCCTCTCACGTCGGCGGCTGATCTCTCTGGACATAACCCGCTCCAGAATCCCCCGGAGTTCTGAATCCCGGACGAACTCGAGGCTTTCATGCATCATCTCTCGGTCGCGCTTCCAGAGCGATGCGATGGCGGGGAATGCTGGCGGTGGATCGGCCGCTCTTTGAGTGGGCGCCGGGATCTCGCCGATGGAGAAGAAAAGGCTGCGGATCTCCTCCTTCCCTGAGAGTTCATTAAATTTGCGGAGGATCTCCTCCTTTAGGAACTGGAGCTGATGCAGCCAGACGGGAGCGGAGACCCGTACATAAAGAGTGCTCCGTTTCACCGTTTCGGGCAGCGTCCGGATAGCGATCTGTGGGCCGACGGCCCGTGTCCAGAGATCAAGGAGGCGTCGGTCCGTCTCGGTGTGGGGGATGTTTCTCTTCTTGAGAACCTTCCGAAGGATATCCCCAAGCATTTCCGGTTTCGATTGCGATGTTCTTTTTCGCATGCGTACTTTTCTCACAGTTTGTCGATAGGGTCAAGTGTACAATCTTGTTTGGTGATGTATCAGATCTGTGTCAGGGATAAGAAGAAGAGGTATCTTCGGTTTAGGTTGCTCAGACCATAAAAGAAAGGAGATATCCCATGGAACAAGTAGTTCGAAGTTTGCCACAGGCGTACAGGATAATCAAGGAGGTGGGCTTCTTTAGCCGGAGGAGCTTTGTCTTGAAAAATAGCAAGTTCGATGTTAAATAGGAATATCATGACAGATCGATTTCAGAAACAGAGGATGAAAATGGTCGATACCCAGATCCGGGCGAGAGGCATAACGGATCCGCGGGTTTTAAAGGCCATGGAGAAGATCCCTCGCCATCTTTTTATTGATGAAGGTCTCATTGGTCAGGCCTATAAGGACAATCCTCTCCCTTTAGAGCGACAACAGACCATCTCTCAGCCCTATATCGTGGCGCTGATGTCCGAGGCCATGGCGCTAAGTGGACCGGAAAAAGTGCTCGAGATCGGGACAGGTTCCGGGTATCAGACGGCCTTCCTTGCTGAACTCGCAGAAAGGGTCTTTTCCATCGACCGCATTGCCGTGCTTGCAAACGGGGCAAGACGGATTCTCGATACGTTGAACTATTACAATGTAGCTATCCGGGTGGGTGACGGGACTTACGGTTGGCGCGAAGAATCCCCTTTTGCCGCGATCGTGGTGACGGCAGGCGCCCCGGAGGTTCCCAGGTATCTGATCGAACAGCTTGAAATCGGCGGTCGCCTCGTGATCCCAGTGGGAAGCCGTTATTCCCAGTCCCTCCTGAAGTTGACTCGTCTTTCGGAAGATCCGAACAACCTAAAACGGGAGCATCTCGGAGGGTGTCGTTTCGTGGATCTGATCGGAGAGCACGGATGGGCAAATT
>JAHFBU010000263.1 GCA_023249795.1 Syntrophaceae bacterium | reverse complement strand
TTCTCATAAACGGGCTTGTTTTCCTCGAAATCAGGTCGAAAAGATAAAAATTTGATTGACAGATAAAATCGCTACGTGGTTTATAACAGCGTCATAGCGGAAATACCAGAAAAACAAAGGCTCTCGAACGCGGAATACAGGAAATGAACAGGGCCGGCGGGGTCTATTATTTTTCATGAGGGCAGGCAAAATGAAGCGGATTCTCGTCACCGGCGGCGCCGGCTTTCTCGGATCTCACCTCTGCGAACGGCTTCTGGCCGGGGGACATTTTGTCATCTGTCTCGACAATTTCTTCACCGGCAGCAAGGAGAACATCCGCCACCTGCTGGGGAACGCCCATTTTGAGAGCATTCGCCACGACGTCATCAATCCCATCTACCTCGAAGTCGATCAGATCTACAACCTCGCCTGCCCGGCGTCACCCGTCCATTACCAGTACAACCCGATCAAAACGATCAAGACCAGCGTCATGGGCGCCATCAACACGCTGGGGCTGGCCAAAAGGATGAAGGGGCGGATCCTCCAGGCCTCCACTTCCGAGGTTTACGGAGATCCCGAGATTCATCCTCAGCCGGAAGGATACTGGGGCCATGTCAACCCGATCGGGATCAGAAGCTGTTACGACGAGGGGAAACGGGCCGCCGAATGCCTGATGATGGACTATCACCGCCAGAACAATGTCGATGTGAAGATCGTCCGGATCTTCAATACCTACGGCCCGCGGATGGCAATCCATGACGGACGCGTCGTCAGCAACTTCATCGTTCAGGCGCTCAAGGGTGAGAACATCACCGTCTATGGCGACGGATCGCAGACCCGCTCCTTCTGTTACGTGGACGACATGATCGAGGGGCTGATCCGGATGATGGATTCCCCCGAGGGATTCACCGGCCCCGTCAATATCGGCACGCAGCAGGAGTTTACCATCCTGGATCTGGCCGAGATCGTGATCCGGATGACCGGGTCCAAATCACAGATCGTATTCCGGCCTCTTCCTCAGGACGACCCGATCCAGAGGCAGCCGGACATCACGCTGGCCCGCGAAAAACTGGGATGGGCACCCAGCACCCCGCTCAACGAGGGGATGGAGAAAACGATTGCCTATTTCCGGATGGTGATATGAGAAACCTTGGGGCTTCTTAAAAAGGCATCGGGGAGATGTTCCGGAAGCCCAGAGGGATCGGAACGTGTCCCCGGAACGCTGACTTTTTACGAAGCCGCCTCAGATCAATTATGCAATCGTCAACCTTATTATGCGAGGATACTATGAGTTTTGAAAAGAAGATTCTCTGTATCGGCGCCGGTTATGTCGGCGGCCCCACAATGGCGATGATCGCCTTCCAATGCCCTCAATACCGGGTCACGGTGGTGGACATCAACGCCGAGCGGATCGCGGCCTGGAACTCCGACGAACTCCCGATCTACGAGCCCGGCCTGGACGAGATCGTCAAGGCGGCGCGCGGCCGGAATCTCTTCTTCAGCACGGACATTCAGCGGGGCATCCGCGAGAATGACATCATCTTCGTCAGCGTGAATACGCCGACCAAGACCTTCGGCCACGGCGCCGGGATGGCCTCTGACCTCCAGTACCTCGAAAAGACCGCACGCCAGATTCTGGAATATTCGGAATCATCCAAGATTGTGATCGAGAAGAGCACCCTTCCCGTCCGGACGGCGCTTGCGATGGAGAGAATCCTGAACTGCCGGAAGAACGGCATCCGCTTCGACATCCTCTCCAATCCCGAGTTTCTCGCGGAGGGGACCGCCATCCGCGACCTGAATCAACCGGACCGGGTCCTCATCGGCTCGCAGGAGACTGAAAGCGGCAGAAAGGCCAGACAGACCCTCATGGACATCTATGCCAACTGGGTCCCGAAGGAGAAGATCATCACCTCCAATATCTGGAGCAGCGAGCTCTCCAAACTGGTGGCCAACGCCTTCCTCGCCCAGCGGATCTCGTCGATCAACGCCATATCCGCCTTCTGTGAAAAGGCGGAGGCGGATGTCACCGAGGTGTCCCGTGCCGTCGGCATGGACAGCCGCATCGGCCCCCGCTTCCTCAACGCCAGCATCGGCTTCGGAGGCTCCTGCTTCAAGAAGGATATCCTGAACCTCGTCTATCTCTGCCGGCATTACGGTCTCAACGAGGTGGCCGACTACTGGGAGAGCGTGGTCAAGATGAACGACTACCAGCAGGAGCGTTTCGTCCGGACCATGCTGGGGGCGATGTTCAACACCCTGGCGGGAAAGACGATCTGCCTCTGGGGCTTTGCCTTCAAGGCCGACACCGACGACACCCGCGAGAGCCCGGCGATCTTTATCGCAAAGCGGCTGATGGAGGAGCAGGCCGAGGTTGTCATCTCCGATCCGAAGGCCCTCAAGAACGCCCGCATCGACCTTGCCGGATTCGAGGACCGGGTCCGTTATGTCGAAGACCCCGTCCAAGCCGCGGAGGGTTGCCACGCCATTGCCATCCTGACTGAGTGGGACCTCTACCGCAACCTCGATTTCAACAAGATCTTCGAGGGCATGGTCAAGCCCGCCTTCATCTTCGATGGCCGGAACATCCTCGACCACCGCCGCTGCTTCGATATCGGCTTCAATGTCTATCCGATCGGCAAGCCGCCCCTGACGCATTTTTAATCACCGCCGGGGACATGTTCCGGAAGCCCGAAGGGATCGGAACGTGTCCCCGGAATACCAACGGCGTCGGGG
>JAHFBU010000262.1 GCA_023249795.1 Syntrophaceae bacterium | reverse complement strand
TCTTTCAAACGGAAATAGTTTCTATGGATGAGTTGGGAGGGGGTAATCAACTGACGGGTGATCTCGTCGGCGGTGAGTCCCTTGATCGGCGAGATGAAACAGGTGTTCGTCCCCTTTCTGTCCAAGATCGGCCGGATGTGATTGAGAATCTCGGTAAGCCGATCCATGGTGACGGCGAGGAAAACGAAATCGTTGTCCTCGATGACCTGCTCCAGGTTATTCGTGGCATACACTTTCTGCGGAAGGCGGGGAACCTTGTCCATGCCGCCGAGACGCAGGGCGAGGTCTTTCGTCAGATGCCGGGGATTGATGTGATCGCGGTTGATCTCCTTGCAGACATCGGGATCGTAGTAATAGATGGTCACCCGTTTGCCATCCCGGCCGAACTTATACGCAAAAGCGGTTCCCAGCCGCCCCGGCCCGATGATGGCTATTCTGCCCGTATCAAGATACGAATCCAATGGATTCCACTTCATGGGGTTCAACTCTCCGTCACTTCGCAAGCAATGGCGATCCGCCGGACTTGGGCCGCCCGCCCCATCGATCGCGGCAACCCCGACGGCCCGTTTAACGCGAAACGGGGGCATCCTATACCAATCGTGTCCTGATGTAAAGTCCCGCGGCCGCGCTCACTGAGATGGCGATCTGTTTCCCGGCAAGGGCTTCTTGTCATAAGCGGGCGGGGCAAAGCGGGTGAAGCCTGATTTAAGTCGAGGATGGCAGGGCTACGAAGTCGACATCCCGCGGAGTATGACATGAACGGCCGTTGCCTTGAAGGAGGCGGTGACCTGTTCTCCCTCTTCCAACTGGAGATCCTCGATGTACTGGCGCGTCACGTAGGCAACCAGGTCGAAACCGCAGTCCAGGCGGACCCGGTGGAAGAGGCCGAGCGGCGTGATCGACCGGATCGATCCGGCAAAGGCGTTCCGGGCGCTCGTCCCGGGAGGCTGGGCGTTCGTGGAGAGTGTTACATGCTCCGGCCGGATGCAGCAGAGGACCTCCTCACCAATCCGGACATGGCCCACCGCCTGGATCTCGCCGCCTTCGACTTCAGCCGTGAACACCCCGTCGGAACTCCGGAGGACGCGCCCCGGCAGGACTGTTTCCACCCCTACAAAAGAGGCAACGAATTCGTCCGCCGGCCGGTTGATCACCTCGGCCGCCGGGCCGATCTGGACGATCCGTCCCCCGTTGATCACCGCGAGCCGGTCACCCAGCCGGAGGGCCTCCGTCTGGTCATGCGTCGAGGCGACCGCGGTCGTCCGTGTCTCATGGAGTATCCGTTCGAGGTCGCCGGTCAGCGCCTCGCGCGTCGGCGGATCGAGCGATGAGAAGGGTTCGTCGAGGAAAACGATCTCCGGTTTTGTGATGAACGCGCGGGCGAGGCTGGTCCGCTGGGCCTCCCCGCCGGAGAGCTTCCGGGCGGAACGCTTCGCCAGATGGGAGATGCCGAAGAGGTCGAGGTATTCGGAAACGACCCGCCCGATTTCCGTCCGCCCCACACCCCGAATCCGGAGGCCGGCCGCCACGTTGTCGAAGACCGTCGTGTCGAAGAGAAGCGGCTCCTGAAAGACCATTGCGATGCGGCGGCGGTAGTTAAACCCGTCGTTCACGATCCTCTCTCCCCGGAACAGAAGGCTTCCCCGCGCCGGTTTCAGGAGACCCGCAAGCGTCAACAGCAGCGTCGATTTTCCCGCACCGTTCGGTCCGATCAGCGCGAGAACCTGACCGGCGATGATCTCCAGGTCGGGGATGTCCAGGGCAAGCGCCCCGCCCCGCTTTACCTGGAGCTCTTCGGCTTTCAGCAGAATCAACCGCTCGTCTCCGGGATTCATCGGGGTCTCTCCCGCTGCTGGATCTGCGTCAGGATCGCGTTTACGAGGAACGCCAGGAGCATCAGTATGATCGAGAGCGCGATGGCAATGTCGAAGTTCCCCCGGCCGGTTTCCATGACCGTCGCCGTCGTCAGGACCCGGGAGTAGCCCCTGATGTTGCCGCCGACCATGATGGAGGCTCCGACCTCCGAGATGATGCCGCCAAAGCCCGCCATCACGGCGGCAAGGAGCGGCAGGCGCGCCTCCTTGACCAGAAGCCAGACCATCTGAACGCGCGTCGCCCCCAGGGCGAGGATCTGGAGGCGGAGGTCCGCCGGCAGATGCTGAATCGCAGCCAGCGTGATTCCCATGACGATCGGGGTGGCGATGATGGCCTGGGCCAGGATGATCGCCGTCGGGGTGTAGAGGATTTCGAGAAAACCGAGCGGCCCGTTCCGCCAGATGAAGATCGTCACGAAGAGGCCGACGACCACCGGCGGGAGGCCCATCCCCGTGTTGATCAGGCTCACGACAAATTGCCTGCCCGGAAAACGGGAGAGGGCGACGGCTGTCCCGACCGAGATTCCGATGAAGAGGCTGATCAGCGTCGCCGTTCCCGACACCTCCAGAGACAAGAGCGTGATCCCCATGACCTCCGGGTCCAGCGTGAAGATGAGGTAAAAGGCCTTTCGGATACCTTCCAGAATCAGATCCATATCCCGTTCCTGCTCTCCCGGTCAGTCCTCTTTCTTGCCCGCGTCGGGGAAGAAAAGCGCCCCTCCAAACTTCTCCACACCGAAGGTTCTGACGATCCCCTGCGCATCAGCGGAGACCATGAAGTCGGAGAAGACCTTTGCACCGTCGGCGTTCACCTTCGACCACTTGGCCGGGTTGACCTGAATCACGTGATAGAC
>JAHFBU010000261.1 GCA_023249795.1 Syntrophaceae bacterium | reverse complement strand
GTTGATAATTTTATCCTCAGGGGGGCGATGTAACGTGGATACAAAAAGATATGAACTGAACGTTCAACTGGCGCAGATGCTAAAAGGCGGCGTCATCATGGACGTGACCAACGTGGAACAGGCGAAGATCGCCGAGGAGGCCGGCGCCGTGGCCGTCATGGCCCTGGAGCGGGTGCCGTCTGACATCCGGCGCGACGGCGGCGTGGCCCGCATGTCAGACCCGGCGATGATCGCCGCAATCAAGAAGGCCGTCTCCATCCCGGTCATGGCCAAGGCCAGGATCGGCCACTTCGTGGAAGCGCAGATCCTCGAAGCCTTGAAAATCGACTACATTGACGAGAGCGAGGTCCTCACCCCCGCCGATGAGGAGTGCCACATCGACAAGACGAAATTTTCCATCCCCTTCGTCTGCGGAGCCCGGAACCTGGGCGAGGCGCTGCGGAGGGTCGCCGAAGGGGCGGCCATGATTCGCACCAAGGGGGAGGCCGGAACCGGCAACGTCGTCGAGGCGGTCCGCCATATGAGGGCGATGAACCGCGAGATCCGCCAGCTCGTCGCGATGCCGATCGAAGAGGTGACCGGTTTCGCCAAGGCCAACGGCATTCCCTATGAACTGGCCCTCAAGGTGAGGGAGCTCGGCCGCCTGCCGGTCGTCAACTTCGCCGCGGGCGGGATTGCGACGCCGGCCGATGCGGCGCTCATGATGCAGCTTGGTTGCGACGGGGTTTTCGTCGGCTCCGGGATCTTCAAATCGGCGACGCCCGCCGTGCGCGCCCGGGCGATCGTCAAGGCCACGGCCTATTTCAACGATCCGGCCAAGGTCCTTGAGGCATCCACGGGGCTTGGCGAGGCGATGCCGGGGCTGGAGATCTCCGCCATCCCCAAGGATCAGCTCCTGGCCGGCCGCGGCTGGTAGGGAGGTCTTCGGAACGGAATCGATGAACCGCGCTGAATTGAATCCTCCTGTCGCTGCGGGAAAGATAATCGGCGTCCTGGATCTGCAAGGGGACGTCTGCGAACACCTCGATCACCTGAGGCGTCTCGGCGTCGCCGCCCGGCCGGTGAAGCAGGCGGAAGAGTTCGAGGATCTGGCCGGCCTCATCCTGCCCGGCGGCGAGAGCACCTGTCTCGCCCGGCTTCTGAAAATCTTCGCCATCGATCAAGTCATCATCCGGAAATTTCACGAGGGGATGAAGCTCTGGGGCACCTGCGCGGGGGCGATCCTGCTTGCAAAATCGCTTTCGGGAGAGACGTCCCACCTCGGCCTGATCGACGCCGAAGTCGCGAGAAACAGCTTCGGGAGCCAGTTGGACAGCTTCACCGCCGAAGCCGCCATCCCGAAGCTTTCTTCAACGCCGATCCCGCTGACCTTTATCCGCGCCCCCAAGATCATCCGCGTGGGAGAAGGGGTGGATGTCCTGCTCCGTATGGGCGATTTCATCGCGGCGGCCGAATCGCCGGGTATTCTGTTGACCGTCTTTCATCCCGAACTCACCCCCTCTCTCGCCTTTCACCGATATTTTGCGCGCAAATGCGGCCTTCATCCGGGTGCGGAAGATACGGCCGATAATGTTTTCTGGGACCGGACAAGCTGGATGCGGTTCGCGCGGATCGCTTGAACGGATCATGGGTTGCGGGGTAACGGAGACATGGCATCTTTGTCCACCGGTCATCTCGATGGCCATGCGGGCGCGGTTCCGAAAAGGCCCTGCGCCCTGCTCCGGGACGAATCGTTCCTCTGGGGGGTGATGGCCCGGCGGGCGCTCAAGGCGGCGGAGCTCGCGGCCGATCGCGACTGGAAAGAAAGGGAATCATGAGAATCTACGAAGATATCACAAAGACGGTCGGCCATACCCCGCTCGTCCGGTTGAATCGGATCAACGCGGGGGCGGCGGCCGAGGTGGTCGTCAAGGTGGAGTCCTTCAACCCCCTTTCCAGCGTGAAGGACCGGATCGGCGTTGCCATGATCGATGCCGCCGAGAAAAAGGGGCTGCTGAAGGAAGGGTCGGTCATCATCGAACCCACGAGCGGCAACACCGGGATCGCGCTGGCCTTCGTGGCGGCGGCGCGCGGCTACCGTCTGATCCTGACCATGCCGGATACGATGAGCGTCGAGCGGCGGCAGCTCCTGGCGATCTTTGGAGCGGAGCTGGTCCTCACACCGGGGAGCGAGGGGATGAAGGGGGCCATCCGGAAGGCGGAGGAGCTGGCCGCCTCGATCCCCGGGGCGATGATTCCGCAGCAGTTCGAGAATCCGGCAAACCCGGAGATTCACCGGAAGACGACGGCCGAGGAGATCTGGGCCGACACGGACGGGAAGGCGGACTTCATCGTGGCCGGTGTCGGGACGGGGGGGACGCTGACCGGTGTCGCCGAGACGATCAAGGCAAGGAAACCGGAATTCAAGGCCATTGCGGTCGAGCCGGAGGGATCGCCGGTCCTTTCGGGCGGACAGCCCGGACCCCACAAGATCCAGGGAATCGGCGCGGGGTTTATCCCCGGCGTCCTCAACCGGGGAATCATCGATGAGGTGATCCGCGTCGGCCATGAGGAGGCGGGGGAGGTCGCCCGTCGTCTCGCCCGCGAGGAGGGCATTCTGGCCGGTATCTCCGGCGGTGCGGCCCTCTGGGCGGGTCTGGAGGTGGCAAAAAGGGCTGAAAATCGGGGAAAGCTGATCGTGGTCATTCTTCCGGACACCGGGGAGAGGTATCTGTCGACCTGGCTGTTCAA
>JAHFBU010000260.1 GCA_023249795.1 Syntrophaceae bacterium | reverse complement strand
CAGCGAGTTCAACCTTTTCGAAGCGGAGATGGAATTCCGAAGCCGCTTCCCCGGTCTCGATATCCGTGCCTGCCTGGCTGACATACGCGACCGGGAGATCATGGCCCGGATCTTCCGGGAATGCCGCCCCGATGTCGTCTTCCACGCGGCCGCGTACAAACATGTGCCGTTGCAGGAGCTCCATCCGCGGGAGGCCGTTCGCTGCAACATTCTCGGGACGCGCAATCTTGCCGAATTGGCCCGCGAGACGGGCGTGGAGCGCTTCATCCTGGTCTCCACGGACAAGGCCGTCCGGCCGACCAACGTGATGGGGGCAACGAAGCGGACCGCGGAGATGCTGATTCTCGGCATGAACGAATTGGCGGCGGAATCTCACGCGGGCTCTGCCGCGCCGACCCGCTTTCTGGCCGTCAGGTTCGGCAACGTCCTGGGAAGTTCCGGGTCCGTCCTGCCGATCTTCCAGCGGCAGATCGCCCGTTTCGAACCCGTCACGGTGACCCATCCCGATGTCACTCGCTATTTCATGAGCATTCCCGAGGCAGCCCAACTCATCCTTCAGGCCGGCGTCTTGGGGGACGGGGGGGAAATCTTCATTCTCGACATGGGCAAGCCGGTTCGGATCGCCGACATGGCCCGGGAGCTGATCCGTTTTCACGGCCTGGAGCCCGATGTGGACATTCCGATCCGTTACATCGGCCTGCGGCCCGGCGAAAAACTCTATGAGGAGTTGATCACGGAGGGGGAGGGGATTGAGACTACCGTACACGAAAAGATCCGCGTGATCCGGGGGGACCGCAGCGACCTTGCGGAACTGAACCGCCGGATCGATGAGCTCGTCGCCGTCGCGGAGGCCCAGGACGCCTTCGCCATCCGGAATGCCCTCGCCCGGGTCGTTCCCGAATATACCCCGCAAATCTTTCCCGCCTGAGATTACCCCGTATTCCAATTCCAACTCAACGCGCTATCTTCGTTGGCTTCGTCATCGGCTCCTCGACATACAAGCCATGTATGCCTGCGTCGCCTCTTCCTCGCCGCCTTGATAGCATCTTTGATTTGGAACCGGAATTAGAGATTTCAAGAAGCCCGCCAATTCGTCATTCCTGCGTGTTCCGGGGACACGTTCCGATCCCTTCGGGTTGGGGACATCTTGCAGCAAGGTGTCCCCACATCTCCCCGACGCCGCAATTCCGGCTTCACTCTTTCCGCTGGTTCTGGCAGAGCTGCGTCTTCCAGCGCTGGTGCACCCAGAGCCACTGGTCGGGATATCGCCGGACCGCTTTCTCGATCACCTTGGTGAAGCGCTGGGTGTTGGCCGGAACGTCCGCGTTTCGGTCGCCGGTGCGGATGATTTCGATCTCCTCCCCGACGACAAGACGGTAACGACCATCCGGGAGTCTGACCATGTAAGCGGGGAGAACCGGCGCCTCGGTATGGAGGGCCAGGAGCGCGAGGCCGTCCGTGGTGCAGGCGGGACGGCCAAAGTAATCGACGAAGACCCCTTCGTACCAGTCGACGTTCTGATCGATCAGTATCCCCAGTATTCCGTTCTTCTGGAGGGTCCGGAGCATCGTTCGCATCGCATGTTCCTTCGGCAGAGGGATGTTGCCGCCGCTCGACCGGACGCGGAAAACCAGACGTTCGAGCAGAGCGTTGTCCAGCGGGCGGTAGATCACGACCAGAGGTTTGATCAGCAGGGCGGCCGCCACCGCCTCCATTTCCCAGTTGCCGAAGTGGGACCCGAACAAGAGAATGCCCTTTCCCTTGGCAAGGGCTCTTTCGATATTCTCCAGACCATCCGTTTCGATGAGTCCCCCGATATTCTCGTGTGTAAGGCGGGGGATGTCGAAGAACTCTGCCGCCACGATCCCCATATTCCGGTAGACCCCCTGCGCGATTTTGACGATCTCCTCCTCGGACTTCTCCGGGAAGGCGCGCCGAAGGTTATGGAGGGCGATCAGACGCTGGCGGGGAACGAAGTGATAGAAGAGACGGAAGGCCCCCTTGAACAATGTCCGGCGCAGGGAGAGGGGAATCGCCTGAAAGCCGGCCAGAACCATGCCGGCCAGCCGCTCGGTCATTGCTGTTTTTTGCTGGTTGTTCTCCATCTCTTTCCCGTTCGGATCAGGATTTCCCGGGAAACCCTAATGCCCCGCGCGACACCACGTAGGCATGAAAATAGGTTCCTTGATATTGACGAACTCGTAAAAGGTCGTCACCCCGGCGAAAGCCGGGGTCCAGTTCTTTTGCGACCACCTTAAATCTCTGGATACCGGCTTTCGCCGGTATGACGTTAGTGGTCGTTTTTCTTCTTATAATGATTTCTCGTTTCACGACGGATGCCCCTTCCCATCCCTGGAACGGATGACATCGGTAAAGACCGCCTCGTAGGCGTCCGCCGCCCGATCCCAGGAATTTCGTTCCGCCGTGAGGCGCGCATTTGCGCCCATCGCCTTGCGCAACGCGGCATCCCGCAAACGCATGAAGGCCGAGGCCAGTTCGGGGACATCCCCGGCCAGGAAGCCGTTCCTTCCTTCTTCGACAAGCCCGGCCACGCCGGCCGCGCGGCTCGCCACGACTGGCAGGCCGCACGCCATCGCCTCCAGCACGCTCATGCCGAAGGCCTCGCTGGCTGAGGGCAGCGCCACAACGTCCGCCGCGGCATAATATTTCAACACATCGCCTTCGACGTGGCCGACAAACTCGACACGGTCGCCGACGCCGCAATCAACGGCCAACCGC
>JAHFBU010000259.1 GCA_023249795.1 Syntrophaceae bacterium | reverse complement strand
CCATGATGACGGGATTTTTCTTTACTATGCCGGCAATTATCTTTTCAGGGTTCGGTTCACCTATCAGCAGCATGCCCGAATTTCTGCAATTCCTGACTTACGTTAATCCTCTTAGATATTATCAGGTTGTTCTCAGGAGTATCTATCTCAAGGGAGTTGGTCTTGACGTCCTCTGGCCGGAGATGGCGGCGATGGGAATAATCGGTATTTTCATGCTGACAGTCAGCGTACTGCGATTCAAGAAGTCGCTTGAATGAATCGGTATGCTCATTTCAAATGAGTGCTGTGACGCAATTTCAGGACACCCCCGCACAGTTCCGGTTGTAATCTACAACGCCAACGCATCAACCCCAGCCATTGACTTCAATAAAACTAATAAAATGGCAACAGGATCAAGATTATAGAGAAGTAAACGAACCTGAGTGGTCAAAAGCAGCTGATTCTTCATGAATTGAAACTACGCGTCAAGCCGAATGAACCATAGTTAAATATGGACACAACTGCGGACACAAAACGTAGTGCCTGTGATGCTTCTAATGACTCTCATGTAGGAGAATAACGTGGAAAATCAAGCCTGCTGGGGTGGTATAGAAGCCCTCTCACGCCGGAAACCGGGGTTCAAGCCCCCGTGGGACTACCAATATATTAAGTATGTATATATACCTCCTTCCCCATTTGCCTGCGGACACAGGTCGGGACACGACAGAAGGGGTCTCTCATGATATCACACCCAATCAAATCATTTGATTACGCGTGCCATCCAATTTTTCCGCTCGGTGCTGTGGCAAAACGCTTTGCGGAATCCTCCGCGGCTTGCCGCTTGTAAGGGGGAGCGGAGCGTCTTCCATGTCCGTGGCGGTCCTTATGGATCTTCGCATGAGCCCGCGCAGACACTGGCTGTCGCGCGGCTCGTCGTGGTGATCTTCGCTTGAACCTCGATAAAGAAAGGACAAATCCGTGCAGCCCTATCAGCAGCCGACGGAGCAACTCCTGGCACAATGGCGGACATCGCCCGAAGGCCTTGCCTCAGAGGCAGTGTCAGAACGCCGCCGGCAGTATGGCCTGAACGAGTTGATCGAAAAGAAGAAGTCTCCTTTGATGATGTTCCTCGGGCAGTTCAGGGACTTCATGATCCTGATTCTCATTGCCGCAGCCGTCATTTCCGGGTTCGTCGGCGAGCTGGTCGATACGGTCGCCATCCTCGTGATCGTGGGGCTCAATGCAGTCGTCGGATTCGTTCAGGAGTACCGGGCGGAAAAGGCGATAGAGGCCCTCAAGAAAATGGCCGCCCCAACCGCGACGGTTCTGCGGGACGGGAATCCGGCCACCGTCCCCGCCTCCGGGCTGGTTCCCGGCGACATGGTCATCCTGGAGGCGGGTCGGGTCGTGCCGGCGGGCTTGCGGCTCATCAAGGCGGCGCACCTGAAGATCGAGGAGGCCGCGCTCACCGGCGAATCGGTCCCGGTGGAGAAACACTCCGACGCCCTTCCGGAGGAAGGGTTGCCCCTGGGAGACCGGAAAAACATGGCCTACAAGGGCACCTTCGTGACCTACGGCCGGGGTGTGGGCATGGTCGCGGCAATCGGGATGGCGACGGAACTCGGCAAAATCGCCGCCATGCTTCAGGACGAGGAGGAGGCCAAGACTCCCCTCCAGAAACGGCACCGGGTGAGTTGCTGTCCTGCATTGCAGCGTCGTCCGTGGTTTTCGTGGCCGTGGAGATCGAAAAGGCGATCAAGCGGCGCTCGCAGATATATACGAGACCTATAATCTAATGGTAGATATTGACTACCAATGAGCTGACCATCAATTCTTATTGTCTTTCCCTCTTGTTCCCATTACTTTCAATTCAAAAATGACAACCCGTCCAAACCGGCGCCCACCGGCGAATGGAGTCGTTGCGAAGCCATTGAACAATGTGCGGAGATTCTTCATGAAAGTCTTGATTGTCTTCTATTCGATGTATGGCCATATCTACAGGATGATGGAAGCCGCGCAGGAGGGTGCCGGAAGCGTAAACGGCGCGGAAGTCAGGATCTGCCGCGTCCCGGAAACGCTATCGGATGAAGCATTGGAGAAAATGGGTGCCCTGGACACGCAAAAATCCCTGGCCCATATACCGGTCTGTAAGACGGGCGATCTTGCCGCGGCCGAGGCGATCATCTTCGGAACCCCCACCCGTTTCGGCAACATGTGCGGGCAAATGCGTCAATTTCTCGATTCGACGGGCGGCCTCTGGGCTAAAGGCGCTCTCGTCGGCAAGGTGGGAAGTGTCATGACCAGCAGCGCAACCCAGCACGGCGGGCAGGAATCGACGATTCTGTCCTTCCACTTTACACTTCTGCACCACGGCATGGTGATCGTCGGTCTTCCTTATGCCTTTGCCGGCCAGATGCGTATCGACGAGATTACAGGGGGATCTCCCTATGGCGCCTCCACGATCGTCGGCCGCGAAGGGGAACGGATGCCGAGCGAAAATGAGCTTGCCGCGGCGCGCTTCCAGGGCAGACATGTTGCGGAAATCGCAACAAGGCTGTTCCGATAGAAAGGGGAAAATCGGTATGGATTGGAAGGAACCGGATCGGGAATGGAAAGACCTCCAGTCCCACATCGAGGGATTTCTGGGACGCACCCTGAAGAACGAGACCGGGAGAATCGAGTATAAACCGCGCTTCAGTGTCCGGTTGCCGGAGATGAGTTCCGCCCTTCAAAACGCAGAGCGGCCTGAGGCCGTTTCTTGAAGAAC
>JAHFBU010000034.1 GCA_023249795.1 Syntrophaceae bacterium | reverse complement strand
GTTCAGTCGCGGCAGCTGATACCTCGACGATGAAGTTGTGTCCATGCAGCTCTTCGCACTTGCCGCCGATCTCCCGGAGTAGATGGGCGGCGGAAAAGGATTTTCGGATGGTGACTTCAAACATGAGATCTTCCCCCGATGTTATGGCTGGTCTATATCATACATTGATCTCGTTGCCTACGCGGGAAATGAACAACTGATGGGGAAATTTCGCTGAATGTCGTGAAAATGACGGAAAATAGAGATAACAAACGCATAAGGGAAAAACTCTTCTGGCGCACCAATTTTGCTAATCAGCTTAAATGACAAGCGATAGCAATATTCGGCAGGGGGAAGGATCGCATGGAAAATAGTGGTATAATTATTGCTCTGTAACTCACTATAGTGGATTGTCTATTGAAGCTACCCTCGGGAAAGGAGGTAATGGCGGAAAGCGTGCTGTGACTCATGGTTGAAGAATTAAGCCATGTTAAATGTATTACCAACGACAACAGGGGGATGAAAATGATCTGTGCGTTTTATAAGAAAAACGAAACAGGCTTTACGTTGATCGAGCTTATGATCGTTATCGCGATCATTGGCATCTTGGCGGCTATCGCTATCCCTCAGTTCTCGGCCTATAAGAAGAGGGGCTACAACTCCCAGGCCAAAAGCGATGCGAAGAACGCCTACACGGCGGCGCAGGCGTATTTTAACGATACCCCATCAGGTTCGTTATCCACGACGGTTCTCGGACTGTACGGCTACAAGTCCTCGCCGAATACGACCGTGTCCGTTGCCACTGCAACTCAGGCGGGATTAAGATTGACCTCTTCTAACTCCCTTGGCGATATCACTTATTCGGTTGATAACGCAGGGGCAATTACACCATAACGTGAAAGCGATTTGATAGGGAAGGGCGGTGATGGCTGAAACCAAGCGGTAGTTGTGTGATAAGGGAATCATCCAGAATCAACAATTATCAAATGCAAAAAAGGAGAATAGAAATGATTAGTGCATTTTACAAAAAGAGCGAAAAGGGCTTCACCCTGATTGAACTCATGATCGTTATCGCGATCATCGGTATCCTTGCAGCCATTGCCATCCCGCAGTTCACGGCGTACAAAAAGAGGGGCTATAACTCCCAGGCCAAGGCCGATGCGAAGAACGCCTACACGGCGTCGCAGGCCTATTTCAGCGACACTCCGGCCGGGTCGGTCGATACGACGGTTCTCACGGCATATGGCTACAAGGCCTCACCGAACACGACCGTGACCGTTGGCACCGCAACGCAGGCGGGATTAGCATTGACCTCTGCTAACTCCCTTGGCGATATTACATATTCAGTCGATGCTGCAGGGGCAATTACACCCTAACGTAAAATCAATTTGAGCGACAAAGGGCGGGGTATTCTACCTCGCCCTTTTTTTACTGCATTAACATTTCATCGTTTCAGCTTCTTTCCCGGGATGTTTGCATTTGCCTTCCTGCTTTCTTGGGAAATATGCTTTATGAGATGGGATGAATGGCGTATATGGATGTCGACGGCGTCCAGCTTCATCCGCCGACGGAAATTCCTTCGCAAATGATTAGTCAATGAGCATAATTCAGAACATATCAGTTGTAAATAATCGTTGGATAAACCGCAACGGCAAGACGATATTGGTCTGCATCCTTCTTGCCGTATGTGTTTTTCTGGTCTTCGGTCAGGTGGGGAAGTTCAATTTCATCCGTTATGACGATGAGCTATATGTCACAAATAACCCCCATATCGCAGATGGAGTCAGTATACGCGGGATGACGTGGGCACTTACGACGTTTGCGGGGGGGAACTGGCACCCGCTGACCTGGTTTTCGCTGCTTCTGGATTGGGAATGTTTTGGTATGGATGCGGGTGGATATCACCTGATGAATATGACCATCCATTTACTGAGCGGATTTCTTCTTTTTTTTATCTTCAATCGGATGACGGGGCATTTCTGGCGAAGCGCCTTAGTGGCGGCTCTTTTTTTGATCCATCCGCTGCACGTCGAATCGGTCGCGTCTGTTGCCGGACGGAAAGATGTTCTGAGCGGTTTGTTCTGGATGCTGACAATATGGGCCTATCTGTTGTATGCGGTGAAACCTCAAGCGGGCCGGTACTTATCGGTCATCCTATTATTTTCCTTGGCATTGATGTCGAAGCCTACCGTGGTCACGTTGCCGTTTGTGCTCCTGCTTTTGGATCACTGGCCTCTGGGACGAATTCATTCGTCCTTACAGGGTCATCTGCCGGGTGTAAAGCGCTTATTTCCTGAAAAGGTTTATGGCGCATGCATCGGAATACGTTTTGCTCAGGCCACCATTTTTAGGCTTGTGCTTGAGAAAGTACCGCTGGTGATTCTTTCTTCATTGACGCTTTTGTTGACCTTTAAGGCGCAACGCGAAGCTGGCGCCATTTCCTCGTTTCTTCACTTGCCGCTCGGACACCGTCTAGCCAATGGGCTGTTCTCCTATGTCCGTTATCTGGGGAAGGCCATATATCCTTCTGATATGTCCTTTTTTTATCCTTATCCGTTCAACGGGCCTGATTGGAGCATCGTTGCCGGGGGGGCATTCCTGATCGTGATTTGCATCTGGGTAAGATGCCGAATGAATTCAAAACCGTACTTGGCGATCGGCTGGCTCTGGTTTCTGGGTGTTCTTATCCCCGTGATCGGAATCATCCAGGTGGGATCTCAGGCTATGGCCGACCGTTACACCTATCTTCCGCTGATCGGTCTTTCAGTTATGGTTGTCTGGGGAAGTGGAGAATTGCTCCGTGAAAGCGCTCGATTTAAGATTCTCTATGCTCTTTTCTGGGGTCTGTTTCTGTGCTGCCTCATGTTGGTCAGTTTTAATCAGACAAGGTATTGGCGGGACAGTCTGACGCTCTTCAAGCACGCCACCGAAGTGACTAATAAAAATTTTGTGGCTCATAACAATTGGGGTGCGGTCCTGATGGAGCAGAAGAGTTACACTCAGGCTGCCGGGCATTTCAGAGAGGCGTTGCGGATCAAACCAAACTATGCGCAAGCCAAAAACAACCTGGGAGAAATTATGGCAATCCAGGGAGAATATTCGGAAGCCGAGGCTTTGTTTCGGGAGACGATCCGGATAAAGCCGGACTACGATAGAGCAATCCGTAACCTCTGCGATCTTCTGCAGCGGATGGGGAAAAATGGGGAGGCCGTCCTCTGTTACCGGAAAGCCTTGCTTTTGAGGCCTGACGATCCTGAGTTGCTCAACAATCTTGCCGTAGCCCTCGGATCGATGGGGAAAAGAGAAGAGGCGATATTTCTCCTTCAGACAGCGCTGCGCCTGAAACCAGAGGGTGGCGATGCCTCGAAGAATCTTGGTGTCTTGACGGGAGAGGTTCCTGCCGCCGATGAGCGATAATTCAAGGGATCAGAACATTCAATGCATGAATAACAATGCGGACAAAGCAAGATAAAGACAGCTGCCATGACATATTCTACCCCCATCGAAAAGAATAGAAACGTAGCGCTACTGGTCATTTTTATTCTCTCTTTGGCAATCAAAATCGCCATTCTCTATTTTGCTGCTGAACCGGTTATTTTCAATAAATATCCTTATTTTGCAGAGCATTTAGGGCATGGGATCGGTATTGGAGAGAGGATTCTCGATCTCAGCCCCCTCTATCTCTATATAACGACAATCTTTTTCAAAATATTCGGACCAAACTGGGATCTTCTGGCGCTGATTCAGATCCTGCTTGGCAGTCTGAACTGTGTATTTATTTATCTGATTGGGTCGAAAATCTTTGACGACACGGCCGGCCTGATCGCCGCAGCCTTCCTCATGCTATACGGTAATATCACACTCATCGAACTGACCCTTGAACCTGAGGTTCTGCTCCTGTTCTTCAATTCGTTGGCAGTTATAGCTTTGCTTAAAGCCGGGAATATGAGTCTCGCTCCCTTTCGATCCTGGCGGTGGCTTCTGGCAGGGGCCTTGGTCGGCTTCTCCGCGATCACCAAGGCCAATGCGCTTCTGATGATCCCGGGTGCCGCGATTTGGGTTTGGTTATCGGTTTCGGTTAGGAGAAACCGTTTCATGGCGGTGGCTTATTTGCTGCTGGGAACACTTATTGTGATCTCACCGGTAACAATTCGCAATTATTTGCAATTTAAAGATTTTGTGCTGATAACCGCCGATGGCGGGAAGGTCTTCTTCCACGGTAACGGACCGGGGGCAACGGGGATGGAACGGGCGGATTTATCAGACCAGGGTTTTATCGAGGAGAGACAGGCGGAACCGGATTACGCTCATGCCCTTTTCAGGGAGACTGCCAGGAAACTTTCCAAGGCACCTTTGAAACCGTCGGAATGCGCAGATTTTTGGTTCGATCGCACCCTCAAATACATGCGTGAACAGCCTGAAGCTGCCATCGGCCTCGCGTGGAAGAAATTTTGCCTCTTCTGGAATAACTATGAAGTGCACGATCTCGACACGACCTATAAAGATTATCTTGCCCTTAAACGATGGCCGTTACTCAGTTTTGGCCTCCTCTCGGTTCTGGGCTTGCTTGGTATGGGCAGTACACTCAGCAGATTCCGCCATGCATTTCTTATTTACTGGATGGTCTTGGTCTATCTTCTTTCTGTTACCGTTTTTCTTCCGGCCTCGCGGTATCGTCTGCCGGCAGTGCCATTTTTGAGTATTTTTGCCGCTGGTTATATCCGGGATTGGTTTCATTTCATCAGACAAAAGAAAGTCTTGGAATATGTTACTCCATTGGTGCTAATTCCGATCCTGCTCGCATGGAGCTATATGCCCTTTCGTCACGAGATTGCGCTGTTCGACCGTTGGCAACAAGCGTCGCGAATCCACTATAGCCTGGGTGGGAGGATGCTGTTCAACAAAGGAGAGTATCATGAGGCCATTGAGGAATTGGAACAGGTCATTTCAGTCGCTCCAGATTTTGCACCTCCTTATAACTACATGGGAAAGGCTTATGCGATTCTCGGTGATTTTCCCCGAGCTCAAAACTGCTTCCTACGGGTGATCGCGCTTTCGCCCGAGATAGACGAGGGATTTCTGAATCTGGGGCTTCTGTTCGAATTGAAGGGTGAATTTTCAAAGGCCATTTCCTGTTTTGAAAAAGCCCTTACCCTTAATCCGAATAATCCAAAGACGAGGCAGCATCTCGTTAAATTGGAAGAAACCGTAAACAATGACCCATCAGTCAGAATGTACTGAAGAGCGATCCGGGATTTGAGAATGCCTGCAACTTTGGGGAGTCTTGGCAAATAAAACTTGATTGCATAGCGCATTAGGGATATCAAAACATCATGTTCAAGAATAAAAAAATAGTCGTTGTGATGCCTGCCTACAACGCCGCAAAGACGCTTCGGAAGACGTACGACGAGGTCATGGAGCAGGAGATCGTGGATCTGGTGATTCTTGTGGACGACGCAAGCCGGGATGAAACCTCGGACATCGCATCTATTCTGCCCCATACGAAGTTTCATGTCCACGAAAGGAACACGGGGTATGGCGGCAACCAGAAGACTTGCTACCGGATGGCGCTTGCGGCCGGGGCGGATATCATTATCATGGTGCATCCGGACTATCAGTACACGCCCAAACTGATTCCTGCGATGGCCGCGATGATCGGAAACGACCTCTATCACTGTGTCCTGGGATCACGCATCTTGGGAGGATACGCACTGAAAGGCGGGATGCCGGTCTGGAAATACATTGCCAATCGTTTTCTCACGATGGCCGAAAATGCATTATTAGGTGCGAAGCTTTCCGAGTACCACACCGGATACAGGGCCTTCTCGAAGGAGCTGCTCGAAAACCTTTCACTCACCGGCAATTCCGACGATTATCTCTTCGACAACCAGATGCTGGCACAGATCATCTGGAAGGGTTACATGATTGCCGAGGTAAGCTGTCCCACGAAGTATTTTATGGATGCCTCGTCGATCAATTTTCGGCGAAGCATCCGTTACGGCCTAGGATGCCTTTGGACCGCAATGACTTTCCGCTTGGCAAAGATGAAGGCCATCCGCTCCGCATTGTTTCCAGAAAACCATTAAGACCATGTCCGTCAGTTAGTAATTGCGGGGCATCTGTCAGATAAGACAGGCGGATGCAGAAGGACATGCCATACCCAAAACGGATACGGTATTATTCGTGCGAATTCCTGAACTATATATATTTCGTTCGTTGTCATGTAATAAATTTGTTATGAATAATTGATTATGACTCCGATCTTGACGCTAATTTTGCTTGACAGCATAAGTAGCATTGGGATAAATTCAGATCGTGACCAGCGGTCATATATTGACCGCGGTTCTGGATACGATCGCGGGGCGCATATGTTCGAACAGTGGGGCCTTTGCGCGGTAAACTATTTTCGGTTTCTCTCCTGTCTTAGTGTCTGCGAAAGGGCTGTTGAAGATTTTGCCTACAATCCGATAGCCTTTGCAAATATGGTCTTGAGGCTCATTACATTAAATTGCTCATGAGAGGCTCTGATATTGGGACTGGAAGAAAGAAGAAAGCGGGAACGCGAAAATCGAAAGACGGCTATCCTGAGGGCGGCCCGAAGGCTTTTTTTTGAGAAGGGCTTCAAATCGGTCACAGTCGAGAGTATTGCCAGGAAAGCAGAGCTGAGCAAGGGTTCGATATATCTGTATTACAAGGGCAAGGAAGAAATTTACGCCCATATTCTTCTGAATGACATCGACAAGTTTCACGATCGCATCTCCGATCTTCTAATAAATCCTATCAGCGCGTCAGAGGTGCTCATCCGACTTTCCTCCATCTACGTGGATTTCTTTCTTAATGATCGGGAATTGTTCAGAATTCTGGTCAGATTTATGCTCCACACGCCTGATATGAATCTGCCCGAGGATCTCAATAACCACATTATCAAAACCACCAACAAAACCATTAGTGTCATCGAACAGGTATTCATATATGGCATCGAAAAAGGTGAATTCCAAGCAACGCTTAATCTCCGCCTGAACCGGAATGCCATCTGGGGAATGCTTAACGGTATCATCTCGCTCCATCTATTTACCGGTATCGAGAAAAATAGAGCTGATATAATTCAAAATACCGTTAAAGCGGGTCTTGAAATCTATATTCGCGGGATCTCGACCGCACTCCAGGCGCGGTGAGAAGTCTCTAAAGGATTGATCTGCCATTTTGGACGAAAGAGAGAAGGGAGTTTGAGCTATGAGCAATTTATTGGTGAATCAGAGAGATCAGGAGTTTCTTCTTTTTGAGCAACTGGGGATTGAAAAGTTATTTCTGACTGAAACATTCAAGGATTTTTCAAAAGAGGATGTCTTGATGATGCTCAAGGAAGCAGAGAAGATGGCTATTAATGAAATCCTTCCGACCTACGCAGCGGGTGACAAGGAAGGATGCGTCTTCAAGGATGGAAAGGTTACCGTGCCAAAGTGCTATCATGAACCATACAAGAAGTATGTTGAGGCAGGATGGCTCTGCCCGACACAACCTCCTGAAGTCGGTGGGCAGGGGATGCCTGTCATCATGGCGACGGCCAACTTTGAGCATTGTTACGCCGCCAATTTCTCTTTTCTCATGTATCCGGGGTTGACCCACGGGGCTGCCTCGCTGATCCAGTATTTCGGGACGGATGAGCAGAAGAACAAGTGCATGTACAAGATGTATGCCGGTCAGTGGACGGGAACGATGTGTCTTACGGAGCCGGGCGCGGGAAGCGACGTCGGGGCGCTGAAGTCGACGGCGAAAAGGCTTTCCGATGGGACATTCAGCATCAGTGGGACGAAGAGCTTCATCTCCTGCGGGGATCATGATCTGACTGAAAACATCATTCATCTTGTCCTAGCCCGTATTGAAGGCGATCCCTCCGGCACGGGCGGCATCTCCATTTTTATTGTTCCAAAGTATCGTGTAAATCTGGAGGGCGGTGTAGGGGATCTCAACGACGTCCATACCGGGAACATTGAGCACAAGATGGGGATCAACGGATCGGCTACCTGCACCCTGAATTTTGGCGACGATGGCAATTGCGTCGGTGAACTCTTGGGCAAGGAGCGCGAAGGGCTGAAGATCATGTTCCACATGATGAACGAAGCCCGTCAGGAGGTGGGGATGCAGGCTCTGGGCCATGCATCAGCCGCATTAGAGCATTCGATTGCATATGCCAAAGAGAGGATTCAGAGCGTACCCATATGGGATATGAAGAATCCTGACGCAAAAGCGGTTCCGATCATCCAACATCCCGACGTCCGGAGGGATCTGCTCTGGATGAAGGCCCATGTAGAAGGAATCCGGGCTCTGAACTATTTCACGGCCTACTGTATGGATATGGCAAAAGCTTATCCGGAGCAACATGAAAAGTGGCAGGGGCTCGTGGATCTGCTGACGCCGGTCTGCAAGGCCTATTCATCCGACAAGGCCATGGAGATCTGTTCAAAGGCGATCGATGTTTACGGCGGTTACGGATATTGTCAGGAATATCCGGTGGAACAGTATATGCGGGATTGCAAGATCTCCTGTATCTATGAAGGAACCAACGGGATTCAGGCCCTCGATCTCGTCGGCCGGAAACTGGGACAGAATAAGGGGATGAATGTGATGACCATGTTCGGCGAGATCGGCTTGACAGTGGCCAAAGCCAAGGGCACTGACGAATTGAAGATTTATGCGATTCGTCTGGAAGAGGCCTATAATGCCCTTGTTGATATGACCCTGACGCTGGCTCAGCTTGGGAAAAGCTCAAGCTTTCTGATTCCTATTCTGAATGCCTCTCCGTATCTCGACATTTTCGGAGATGTCCTGGTCGGCCATTTTCTCCTTCAGTCTGCGGCCCTTGCTACGGAAAAACTCAAAGCGATTTATCAGGAGAAGGGTGTGACGGATTCCAGAGGAAGAATGCGGGCACTGATTCATGAGAATGCCGATGTCGCCTATTACTCGGGCAAGGTTGCAGCGGCTAAATTTTTCGCCGTTGAGATCCTCTGCACGGTGAAGGCGCGGTGCGAAGCGATCAAGTCGGAGGAGAAGATCCCTATTGAGATGGCGGACGAATCCTTTACCTGCTAGACGATTCGAATCATTCATATGGTGGACGGGCGTGGCGGGTGACGGTGCATCTGCGGGCATAAATCCGCCATCCGCATACAGACCAATGAGAGGAGGAACATATGGCATACGAAATCAAGAAGGCGGCCGTACTGGGAGCCGGGGTCATGGGCGCCGCTATTGCCGCTCATTTGACCAATGCGGGGATTGAATGCGTCCTTCTGGACATCATTCCTTTCGAGTTGACCGAAGCCGATAAAGCGCTGGGGTTGACGGAACAAAACCCGACTTGGCGTAACAGGTTTGCGGCGAACGGACTGGCCGGTGTTGTGAACTCAAAACCGGCCGGATTTTTCACAAAAAAGAACGCCTCCATGATCCGGACCGGCAATTTCGAGGACAATCTAGGCTGGCTGGCAGATGTCGATTGGGTCATCGAGGCGGTCGTCGAGAATCTCAAGATCAAACAGGACCTCTTTTCGAGGATTGAAAAGGTGGTCCGGCCGGATTGTATCGTGACCACAAATACCTCCGGCATTCCGATCCGGGAGATTTCCGCTAAATTCGGACCGAAACTGAAGGAGCACTTCCTCGGGACGCACTTTTTTAACCCTCCCCGATACATGAAGCTTTTGGAGATCATCCCCGGAGCGGAAACCGGACCCGATGTCGCGGCCTTCATGATCCGATTCGGCGAGCAAGTACTGGGGAAGGGTGTCGTCGTCTGCAAGGATGTGCCCAATTTTATCGGTAACCGGATCGGCTTGTTCGACTTCTCCAATGCCATTCGGCTCACGGTTGAGAGGAACTTGAGGATCGACGAAGCGGACGCCATCATCGGCAAGGCCTTGGGACGCCCTGGCACCGCCATTTTCGGAACCCTTGATCTTGTCGGCCTGGATACCGGCCATCACGTCATGACGAATCTCTATGCGGCGGTTCCGGACGATGAAATGCGGGAGATGTTTGTTCAGGCCGATTTTATGAACAAAATGATCGAACTCAAGTGGCTCGGCAATAAGACCAAGCAGGGGTTCTACAAGAAAAGTAAGGATGCCAAAGGCAAGGATGTAAAATATGTCATCGATTATAACACTATGGAGTATTCACCGGCCGGCAAGCCTCG
>JAHFBU010000258.1 GCA_023249795.1 Syntrophaceae bacterium | reverse complement strand
CGAGTCGTCCAGGAGAAGACATTTCGGCGAATCGGGGGCGCCGATGACATTCGCGTCGATGTCCGTATCATTTCCGCGTCAAACCAGAATCCGGCGGAGACCGTTAAAACAGGTTCTTTCAGGGAGGATCTCTATTATCGATTGAATGTCATTCCGCTTCAACTGCCTCCCCTCAGGGCGCGTAGAGAGGACATCCCCGCCTTGACCCGGCACTTCATTGAAAAGTATTCACGGGAGTCGGGCAAGGAGATCAGAACGATGTCCGCCTATGCCCTGGAGTTGCTGATGCAGTACCCTTTTCCGGGAAACATACGGGAGTTGGAAAATATCATCGAACGGAGCATCGCCCTGGAGACCTCGAATATCATTCTTCCGGAAAACCTGATCATGACCAAAGAGACGGGCGATCCAGGAATCTTCTCAATCGATGAGACGTCTGACGTTGGTATCGATCTCAATGATGAACTGGCAAAATTTGAGAGGCGCCTGATCGAACATGCCCTCCAGAAGGCGGATGGCTCAAAAACGAAAGCCGCGGAATTTCTCAAGGTCTCTTACGACTCCCTGCATTACCGCATGAAAAATTGGGGATAACGCCTCGGGCAAGTGAGGCGCCCCGCGGCTTGCCGCGAATGAATCTGAAAGCGACTTTGATAAACTTCCCCTTGACAATTGCACCTCTCCTGACTTATAGACCCGCGGTACGGAGAGTAAGAGATGTTGGGTGCAACGGGATTCAGAAATTTTCGGCAGGGCGGCTTCGGCGGTTTTTTTAGCTTCTTTATAGGGGTCTGCCCGCCGCGTTTGTAACCCTTTGATGGTTCAACCGCCGTGAGCAGACCTGACAGGTCGCCCACGGTTTTTTTTATAATGCCGTGGAATTCTTTCACGGCTTTTTTTATGGAGGAAAAATCATGTGCAGCTTGAACAGAGTTGTCCTACTGAGCATCCTGGCCCTGGTTTTGGTCTGGCCGGGAACGGGAATCTCAGACAACATCAAGGTCGGCGCCGCCATCAACCTGACCGGCCCGGCATCGACCTGGGGGCAGTTTCATGCCAAAGGGCAGCAGGACTATTTCCGTTATGTCAATGAAACCAAGGGCGGCGTTGCCGGACGCAAGATCGAGATGATCCTCGCGGATACCGCCTATAAAGTCCCCGAGGCCGTTGCAGCCGTGAGAAAATTCGCCGTTCAGGATCAGGTCGACATGATCGCCACCTGGGGCGTCGGCGAGGGGCTGAACGCAAAGCCGATCATCCAGCAACATAAGATCCCGACGATCAACTATTCCACGGGTTGGGAGATATTGGAATCGCCTATCGGATACATGTATCTGCCCTTCGGGAGCTACCGTCTGGACTGCGAAGCCGTGCTGGATTACATCCGCGCCATCCATAAGGGCAAGGAACCGCCGAAGGTCGGGCTCTTGACCTACAACAACGCCTACGGCCGCTCCATTCACAAGCCCAGCAAGGAATACGCCGCAACCAATAACATCAACATCGTGGCCATCGAAGAATTTCCACCGCAGACAGTCGATCTGACGACGGAACTGCTCCGCCTCCAGAAAAGCGGCGCTGAGTACATCTTCATACAGATGCTCCCGGCGGCAATCATCGCGGCCTTCCGGAGTGCGGATCGAATCAACTACGATCCGCCGTTTTTGGGAACATGGACATCCACCGATCCCGATTTCTTCAAGATGGGGCAGGGGCTGATCCGCGACCGGCTCCGCATTCAGTTTCCGGGGGGACTTCCCGCGGATAAGAATCCGGGCATGAAGGTGATGCAGGAGCTGTGGAAACGCTACAAGACCGTCGATAAATTCGACGCTTCGTACTGGGAAGGGGTTGCCGTGGCCATGATCATGGAACGGGCCATGATCCGTGCCGGCGAGCAATCGAAAGAGATCAACCGTGAGACGATCAATCGTGCCATGGAGTCCTTCCGGCAGGAGGATTTCGGCGGCCTGATCCCGGCGGTAACCTACACCCCGACGGACCACGGCGCCTCTTTCAGCGCCCGGATGGTGCAGGTCAAAGAAGACGGCTCCTATAAGCCGCTCACCAACTTCTACGTTCCGGGGAAAGAGAAGATCAAGCTCGTGAAATAGAACCACATCGGCAGCAAACAGGCGGGGACGGGATGAACAGAGGAAGAGACGCGCGATGAAGGCGTTCCGGGGTCAACCATCTATTTACGACCGGAAGAATGCCGGCGCAAAGGCAAAGCAGGCCGAACTGGAGATCCGGGGGCTCTCACTTCACTTCGGTGGAGTGATGGCCCTCGGCGCCGTCGATCTTACCGTGCGGACGGGTGAACTGTTTTCGGTCATCGGCCCCAACGGCGCCGGCAAGACCAGCCTGCTTAACTGCATCACCGGATTCTACCGTCCCCAGCAGGGAAGGATCCTCTTCAACGGCAGGGAGATCACCCGTCTTGCCCCCCATGAACTGGTCGGAGCCGGAATCGGCCGGACGTTTCAGAACATCGAACTCTTTCCGGGGATGACGGTCCTCTCCAACCTTCTTCTCGCCCGCCATACCCACTGCCTCTACGGCCTGGGGCCTGCCTGCTTCTTTCTGCCATCGGTCAGGCGCGAGGAGATGCGCCACCGCCGGGTACTCGAAGAGATCATCGATTTTCTGGAGATCCAGTCGGTCCGCAACAAGCCGGTCGGCTCGCTGCCCTACGGGATGATGAAACGGGTGGAGCTGGGACGCGCCCTCGCCCTCGAACCAGCGCTCTTGG
>JAHFBU010000257.1 GCA_023249795.1 Syntrophaceae bacterium | reverse complement strand
CACAGCTTTTTTTTCTAGGATGAAACCGGGCGCCCCCTTGACCGTCCTTGGACCTCTCGGCAAAGGGTTTACCATCCGCGATGATATCCGGCAGGTCATTCTTCTGGCCGGGGGCGTCGGCGTGGCCCCACTGGCTTTTCTGCTTCACGAGCGCTGTTTGAAAGCCGACCCTCAACAAAAGCGGGAAATAACGGCCTACGTCGGCGCCAGAACGGCGGAACTGTTGACCGGTCTTGACCGTCTGGAAGGCTTCTGCGGCCTTCGGATCGCCACCGATGACGGCAGCACGGGATATCACGGCCTTGTCACCCAACTCTTCCACAGTGATCTGCAAGGCTATCGCCCGGAGGAGACCATGGTTTATGCGTGCGGACCGGATGCGATGGTCCGGTCTCTCGGAGTGATCATGGGGCAATCCCCCATACGCTGCGAGGTCTCCCTGGAGGCACGGATGGCCTGCGGCATTGGCGCCTGTCTGGGATGCGCGGTGGCGGTCAGGGACGGCGATGGAAAAAGCGCTTACCGGAGGGTCTGCCACGACGGCCCGGTTTTCGACCTCCGGGAGATCGCACTGGATCCTTGCCCGAACGAACAGGACAACGGTAATGGAATCGGATAACAGGAAAATCGGCGCGCCGGATCTCCGCGTGAGGATCGGCGGCCTCGAACTCAAAAACCCCGTCATGACCGCATCGGGAACCCTCGGCTATGGCGAAGAGTTCGCCCCGTTTTGCGATTTGAACCGCCTGGGGGCGATCGTGGTCAAGGGGCTCTCCCTCGAACCGCTGGCTGGAAACCCGGCGCCCCGGATCATGGAAACCCCCTGCGGAATGCTCAACGCCATCGGGCTTCAGAACATCGGCGTCCGGGCGTTCATCCATGACAAGCTGCCCTATCTCCGGCAGTTTGATGTCGCCGTGATCGCCAACATCTTCGGCGAAACCGTCGATCAATACAGCCGCATCGCGGCGATGCTCAGCGACGCCGACGGTGTGCACGGCATCGAGGTCAACATCTCCTGTCCGAACGTCAAGAGAGGGGGAATCGCCTTCGGCGCCAAGCCCGACGTCGCCGCCGACGTCACGAAGAGGGTCCGGGCCGAGACCGATCTGCCCCTCATCGTGAAGCTGACCCCGAATGTGACCGACATCACCGAGATCGCGCTGGCGGTCGAAGCGGCCGGCGCCGATGCGGTCTCCCTGATCAATACCCTGACAGGGATGTCGGTGGACATCGAACGCAGGCGCCCCCACCTGGCGAATATCACCGGCGGGCTTTCCGGCCCGGCCGTCAAACCGGTCGCCCTTCGGATGGTCTGGCAGGCGGTCCGCTGCCTGAAGATCCCGGTCATCGGCATCGGAGGGATCGCAACCGCCCCCGACGCCCTCGAATTCCTCATCACGGGGGCGACGGCCGTCGAGATCGGCACGGCCAATTTCACAAATCCCGCCGTGACGATGGAGATCGTCGACGGAATCGAAGCATTCATGAATCGGCACCGAATCGGCGGAATCGGGGAGTTGATCGGGTCGCTCAAAACCGACGATGCCTGATCAAATGAAGAATCTCTTTACCGACATCCCCGAGAACCTGAAGGATGAAGTCGTCGAAACGATTCTCCGGACACCGGGGTTTTGTGTGGAAAGAATTGTTTCCCGCGGCCACTGTTCACCGGCAGGCTTCTGGTATGATCAGGACGGCGATGAGTGGGTGATCCTCCTGAAGGGACGCGCCGGTTTGCGTTTCGAAGATCGAGCGGATATTATCGCACTGGCTCCCGGCGATCATCTTCGTATCGATCGGCACCGGAGACACCGCGTGGAATGGACGGCTCCCGAACAGGAGACCATCTGGCTGGCCATTCATTATTCATGATCGGTATTTTGAACTTATGTCGGCCATCGAAGTTCCAATCTCAAAGGAACGCTGCGGTGCCACTCAAATATAAATGAAAGATATTTTACGTTAGCATGAAGATTCCTGAAGACCGACGCCCTTCCCCAATGCAGGACCAATCTCTGCAACAGGCCATCACCCATCACAGGGCCGGCCGACTGCCGGACGCCGAACGCCTCTATCGGGCGATTCTGCAGGTAGAGCCGCGGCATCCGGATGCGAATCATAATCTGGGTATTCTCGCGGTGCAGGCGAGGCAGCCTGCTATGGCGCTGCCCTACTTCAAAGCGACCCTGGAAGTGAACCCGAATCAAGAACAATACTGGCTCAGTTACATCGACGCCCTGTTTCAGACCGGCGAATCGGAGATGGCGCGGTCGTTGCTGGCGCTGGGCCGGCAACGGGGATTGCGGGGAGAGGCTGTGGACGCCCTTGCTGAACGACTGGTGGGTCCGTCATCGGATGAAATCAACGCGCTGGCAGACCTGTTCAATCAGGAACGTTACCCCGAAGGAGAAACCCTCGCAAGGCGGCTGACGGAAAATTTTCCTCAGAACGGGTTTTGCTGGAAAATGCTGGGGGCCGCACTCAATTTGCAGGGGAGGGGAATGGAAGCTCTGGAGCCCCTGCTGAAGGCGGCGGAACTTTTACCGAAAGACGCCGAGGCGCACAATGACCTGGGTGTTACCTTCAAGCAACTGGGCCGGCTTGCGGATGCCGAAGTCAGCTATTGCAAGGCGCTTACGATCGATCCGGATTTTGCCGAGGCGCACAACAACCTGGGCAACGCCCTCAAGGAGCAGGGCCGGCTCATAGACGCCGAAGTCAGCTATCGCCGGGCACTGGAAATCAGGCCCGATTCCGCCGAAACGCATA
>JAHFBU010000256.1 GCA_023249795.1 Syntrophaceae bacterium | reverse complement strand
CGTGACATCCCTGGCCCCCTTCATTCAAAAAGAATGGGGACTGACGGACACGCAATCCGGCCTGCTCATGTCCGTGGTCTATTGGTCCATCGTTGCCTTTGTCTTTCCGGTTTCGATTCTCGTGGACCGCTGGAGCCGGAAAAAAACCATCGGCGTCATGGCCCTGATCTGGAGCGCTGCCACGGCCGTCTGCGCATTTACAAAAACCTTCCCCCAGTTGCTGATGGCACGCTCCGGCATCGGTATCGGCGAGGCGGGGTATGCCCCGGCCGGCACGGCGATGATCTCCGGCCTGTTCCCGCCTGAGAAGCGCTCCCGCATGATGGGCTTCTGGAATATCTCCATTCCACTCGGTATTGCCGTCGGTATAGGCCTTGGCGGTTTCATAGCCACACACTGGGGATGGCGGCACGCCTTCGGACTGGTGGCCATTCCCGGCGCGCTGGTTTCGATCCTCATTTTCTTCATCAAGGATTATAAAACGGTGGAGCTGGTCAAAACGGCGGATCGTTGCGAGCCAGGCCAAGAGAAAATCAAAATGGGCAAGATGGATATCGCGGAAGTTCGGCACGCGTGTATCGTCCATCTCGACCGCGAGAAAATCAAAATGGGCAAGATGGATATCGTCCGGGAATTTCTTCGCACGCCTTCGTTGATTCTGACCAACATCGGGTTCATCGGCTGCATCTTCGCCAACAATGCGATCATCTTCTGGCTTCCCACCTATTTTCACCGTGTGGGCG
This sequence comes from Syntrophaceae bacterium, assembly GCA_023249795.1. Lineage (GTDB taxonomy): Bacteria > Desulfobacterota > Syntrophia > Syntrophales > UBA5619 > UBA5619. The sequence goes on along the minus strand of JAHFBU010000256.1, from coordinate 2,033 downwards.
GTATCCCCATGGACAAGGCGGGCATGAAGACGGGTCTGCTCATGCTTCTTGCCATCATCGGCCTTCCGTTGGGCGGGTGGCTTGCCGACGTGTGGTTCAAAAAGAAAGTGAGTTCACGGTTGCTGTTTCCGGCGATCACAACGAGCCTCAATGCGGTTGTCCTGCTTGCCGCATTTTCCTATCTTCAGGGTCAGGCGCAATACATGACGCTTCTGCTCATGGGCATACTGGCGAGCGCATTCGCACCTGCGGCCATCACCGTCACGCAGGAGGTAATCCACCCGGGGCTCCGGGCGATTTCCTATTCCGTCTGCGTCGTCGTGCAGAATCTTTTCGGGGCAGCGATGGCGCCGATTGTCATCGGGAAGATATCCGACCTCTATGACATCCAGGTAGCCATGTCCATCCTGCCCGTATTTCTGGTGACGTCGGCCCTGCTGTTTTACGCCGGGTCCCGTTACTACGAAAAGGATTTGCACAAGGTGGAAAAGATCGCCTTGGAATGCGAGGATTGAAGTGACGCGGAGATGTTCCGGAAGCCCGAGGGGATAGGAACGTGTCCCCGGACGAAAGGGAAGCAACCCATGAAAGCCGTCGTATATCGCCAGTCCAAAGGGCTTGTCTTCGAGGAGGTTCCCGATTATCCGGTAACCGCGGACGAAGTGTTGGTCAAGGTGGCCAATACCGGCTTTTGCGGATCCGACCATTCGCTGATCGCCGGCGGGTTCCTGCCCGACGGCTATATCCTGGGCCACGAGATCAGCGGTGTCGTGGCCGAGAAAGGCGCCGCTGCAGGCGGTCCTCCCGTGGGCACGAAGGTGTGCATCCGGCCGACCTATTGCGGGCGTTGTGCCAACTGCCTCGGCGGAAGGCCTCATCTCTGCCGGGTCCATCGCCGAACCACGGGCATCGGCGACCTGCCCGGTGGTTTTGCCGAATACGTCAGGGTGTTCCCCCAGATGTTGATCCCGATTCCCGTGGGGGTCGATTCCCGAAACGCCGCGCTTGCCGAAACGTTTGCCGCTGCCCTGCACGCCATAAACTGCACCGGGCCTGAAACCGGTTCCGCCCTGGTTATGGGCGGCGGGCCAATAGGGCTCTCGGCCATCCGAATCCTGAAAATTCTGGGTTACGGTCCGATTGTTCTCTTCGAGCCTGTCAAAGCGAAAAGAGAGATCGCCCTGACATGCGGGGCCGACCACGTATTCGATTCCGGGGAAACGGATCTCGACCGCCACGTTACGGCCATCGTTCAGGGCGGGTTTCAGAAGATATTCGAATGCTCCGGAGTAACGGCCAATGTTGGCCGAGCGGTCCATCTGGCGGCCGACCGCGGGCAGGTCTGCATCGTAAGCGTCATGTTCAAACCCCTGACCTTACCCGATCCCTATATGATCAATTTCAAGGAAGTCCGCCTGACGGCCTCCATTTCAAATACCCATGAGGAGAATGTTCAGTGTCTGGACTGGATGGCATCCGGAAAACTGGACGCGCGGCCGCTGATTTCCGATCTGACGTCTTTGGAGAGGTTGCCCGACGTTTATCGGGAAAGAGTCGAATCCGGTCTGGCCGTGAAGGTATTGCTTCAGATCGGCGATGAGTTCTGAATTGCGGCAGAAAGAAGGTAGCGGATTTTTGCTCAATGCCAACCGGCGCATCCTGTAGGCAGTTACCTTTTTCCGCAGGCCATTTTGTGTGCCTCGGGCGTCTTGCGCAGCATGGCCGTCATCAGCGGCCCGAGAGCCGCGCCGACGCCGAGCACGGTCCATGCAAGTCCCCATGCCATCGTCTCCGAGCTGAGCGGTTCACCGCGCGCCCAGTCGATGACGAGCCCGAACACCCATGGGCTGATGATTCCGGCGCCGAAACCGAGGAGCGAGCGCAGCGCATACGCGGCGCCAAGATAGTGAGGCGGAACCAGTTCGGTGAGTGCCGTCGAATAGACCGAAGAATCGGCGATCGCGGCGATGTTGTAGATCGCGGCCACGGCGACAAGGAGCCACAGAGGCAGTATCATCATCCAGCCGAACGTA
>JAHFBU010000033.1 GCA_023249795.1 Syntrophaceae bacterium | reverse complement strand
TTATTATTCGTACATACCCTATCGTGGGAACACGATAAAAACCGTTCGACCATAAAAAAAGAGTCATGTGCACTATCAGCCGCGGTGCTAACTACCACCCACATACCTTTCTTGTCAAGAAATACCGCGCCTGCCTATGGCTCGCAGGAGAGGGAAGCGTAATACCGTCCGCCGGCTAACCGTTCAACGCCTTGCGCAGGAGCTCAACCGGATGCAGCACCCGGATTGCGGGGTCGAGGTGATTGGCAATTGTCAGGTTGCATCCGGGACAGCAGGTGGCCAGCACCTCTGCCCTGGTCGCCCGAATGTTGTCCACCTTCCGTTTCGTGATCTTCCGGGAGGTGTCGGCGTGTTCCACCTGGAAGGATCCGCCGCCGCCGCAACAGTCGTTCGCGCCGGGAAGTTCGACGTACTCGATGCCCGGTATCGACTTGAGGAGGTTCCGGGGCTGGGCGCTGATCTTCTGCCCCTTCACCAGGTGGCAGGGGTCATGGTAGGTGACCCGGATCTTCGGGGCGCCGTCCTTCATCGCGGGCAGCCACTCCTTGTGCTCGTCGATAAACACCGTCACATCCTTGAGCTTGGCGGCCAGCAGTTCCGCCGCCGCAATCTCCTCATCTTTGACCTCCTCACCCAACTGGCGCAAGTCGCGCAGCAGGTGGGCATATTCGTTTTTGAGCGCCGCGCCGCAGGTGGCGCAATCGACGACGACGGCATCCACGTCCTTGCGGGCGAAGCTCTTCAGGGTGTCCCGGATGGACTGGAGCGAGGTCTCCCGCTCCCCGGACATGAAGATGGGAAGACCGCAGCAGGACTGCTCCTTGGGAATGATCACCTCGACCCCCATCTTTGTAAGGACATCCACCACCGCCTGACCGATCGCGCCGTAGAGGTAGTTGGTGGCGCAGCCGTGAAAATAGAGAACCTTCGCATTCACTTTCCCCTCAGGCTTGACGACCTCGGGCACCATCTCGGAAAACGGCTGGTCGTTAAACGGTGGAATCCGCTCCACGTCCAGTGCGCCGGCGTTGAGTTTCGATTCGATCCAGGGACCGCCGAACATCTTGCGGGCCCACTTGCCGAACCAGGCCGATGTGGACATCTTCCATTTGCTGGCCAGAAGCTGGAACATCATCCGCTTCTTCCAGTCAATGCCGTAGCGCTGCGCGGCCCGCCAGCGCACGCCGGAGAAAAGGTGATCGCCGTGAACGCCGCTGGGACAGTTGGCCACGCAGGATCCGCAGAGGAGGCAGGTGGAGAAGAATGCGTCCTTTACATCCCCGGACAATTCCAGATTGCCTTCGGAAAGATGGCGGGAGAGCTGCACCTTGCCGCGCGGCGTCGCCTCCTCCGTCAGGACTTCCTTATAGACCGGGCAATGGGCCATACACAAACCGCACTTGATGCAGTGATAGATGTTTTCCCGCGTGTTCTCACCGAACAATTCTTGCTTTGCCATAATTCGATTACCTCTTCATCAACCCGTAAATAGCCCGCCGGGGTCCTCCCGGAGCCGGCCGGTTCATATACCTCCGACAAATCGCCCCGGATTCAGAATGCCCGCCGGGTCGACTTTCTCCTTCAGACGGCGCATCACGACATAATCGCTCCGCGGCTGCCCCCAGACATTGACCTTTTCCTTGAGGGCGCGCGGCGCCGCTTCCACAATCAGATTCCCCTCCTGCTTCGCCGCCTCCGCGGTAAACCTGCCGATCAGATCGGCGAGATCCCCCATCTTCGCGGACATATCCCCGAGGAGATAGCATGTAAGTATCCCGTTGCCGGCATGGCCGATGAAGGCGCACTCGACCCCGGCGGCCTGCGCCAGCGTCTCAAACCTGCCCAGAATCTCCGCCTGTTTCGAGATGACGAAGTTCGCCCGGAGGATCACCGAAGCATCCGCGGCCAGGGCGAAATCGCGGACACGGACCCAGAAGATCCGCTCCTCTTCCGCCCCGAGCACCTTTGTATCGGTCGCCCCCTCTTTTTGGGCCATCTGCCCGATCTCCGCCACCTGCCGCTCCACGGCTTCCCCGACCCCCTCCAGGCTGAAGGCCGTCAAGTAGCGCGCCTTCCCGCCGAGCAGCCGGCCTGCGGCTTTTTCATCCATCAGCTCCATGGCCGACGGCAGGAGAACCGAATGGAGCACTTTTCGCGCCAGGGAGCCGGCCTTCGTCAGATCGTCGAAAGTCACCAGGAGCGTCGCCGATGCCTCGGGCAGGGGAAGGAGCTTCGTGGTGATCTCGGTGATCACCCCAAGCGCCCCCCAGGAGCCGACGAGCAGTTTGGTCATGTCATATCCGGAGACGTTCTTCACCGTTTTCCCGCCGAAGGCGACGACATCGCCGTTGGGGAGGACCGCCTTGAGACCCAGAAGCAGGTCCCGCGCGGAATTGTAGAGATACCGCCGCGGTCCACTGCCATTTGAGGCAATGATCCCGCCGATGGTGGCCTTCTCCGTATAGGGCGGATCCAGGGGCAGGAACGACCCCTTGCCAATCCCGGCCAGTTGCTTCTGTACCGCCGACAGGGTGATCCCCGCCTCCACGGAAAGGCTCAGGTTGGGGACGTCGTGCTCGGTGATCCGGTTGATCCGGAGCATCGACAGAACCACGTCCAGCTTGCGGGGGATCCCGCCCGTCGCCATTTTGGTGCCGTTGCCGCGGGGCACGACTCCCAGTTTTTCCGCGGTGGCCGTAACCAGCAGCTTCGAGACCTCTTCCACGCTCCCGGGGCTCACAACGGCCCGGGGAACCATGCCGTCAACCGCGTAGGCCGCAAGCCGATCCGGATCATGAATGATATTGGCTTCCCCAACGATCCCCTTCAGGGCGGAAACCCATCGTATTTCATTGGACATACCCGCTCTCCTTTCTGCCCGCTATGCGGCTTTTTCCGTTTCCGGCAACAGCTTGCCCGGATTGAACAGGTTCAACGGATCAAAGGCCGCTTTGACCCTCCTCATGGCGGCAATGTCCTCGTCGCTAAAAATCAACGACATCCCATGTATCTTTTCCACCCCGATGCCGTGCTCGCCGCTGATCGTTCCCCCCATCTCAACGCAAACCCTCATGATCTCCAACGCAGCGGCATGGACCCGCTGCAGTTCGTCCTTGTCCCTCTCATCGAAGAGCATCAGGGGATGCAGGTTCCCGTCCCCGGCATGGAATACGTTCGCGATCGGAATCCGGTATTGCTTGCCGATTTCAACGACCCTGGCGAGTGTCTCGGGCAGTCGCGTCCGGGGAACGGTGCCGTCGTTGACCAGATAGTTGGGGCGCAGGCGACCCACGGCGCCGAAAGCGCCTTTCCGGCCGGCCCAGATCTTATCGCGCTCGGCCTGATTCTTGGCAACCCGGATCTCCCGAACCTTGTGCTCCCGGCAGATATCGAGGATATGCTCAGTCAGCCGGTCCATCCCGTCCTTCAGACCGTCGAGCTCGATAATCAGGATTGCCGCCGCGTCGGTGGGGAAGCCCACATGATAGGCGTCCTCGACCGCTTTGATCGTCAGGTTGTCCATCATCTCCAGGGTGGCGGGGATGATTCCCTCGCCGATGATGGCGGTCACGGTATTACCGCCGTCTTCGATAGAATCAAAGATACAGAGCATCGTCTTGACCGCTTCCGCCTTCGGCATAATCCTGAGGGTCGCCTGGGTGATGATCCCCAGCGTCCCCTCGGAAGCCCCAAGAATCCCCGGCAGGTCAAAGCCGGGATTGTCCAACGCCTTCCCCCCCACATTGACGACTTCGCCGTCGAAGAGGACCAACTCTACCCCCAGGACGTGGTTGCTGGTGACACCGTATTTCAGGCAGTGGGGTCCGCCGGCATTCTCACCGAAATTTCCCCCGATCGTCGTCACCTTTTCACTCGCCGGATCAGGCTGGTAGAGATACCCGTATTTTGCCAGCTCATTCTTCAGGTCCAGCGTGATGACCCCGGGCTGGACCACGACCCGCTGATTCTCGATATCCATTTCGATAATGCGATTCATCTTCGTCAGAACAAGCGCGATCCCCCCTTCGACGGGAACGCTTCCCCCGCTCAGGTTCGTCCCGGATCCCCGGGCGATGATGGGAATCTTGTTGTCGTGGGCAAACTTCACGACCTTCGAGACCTGTTCGGTGGAGGTGGGAAGAACAATGCAGTCGGGTTTGGAACGGATCAGCGACGCATCGTATTCGTAAAGCTTGAATTGCATGGGCGAACTCAGCACTTGCTCCCCGCCCACCAACCGGACGAGCTCGGCGACCATTGCCTCCTTTTCCATGATGAACTCCTTCACCCTCTCCGGCCCCCGGCCTCTTCTCCGGGGCTGCCGTCGCTTAAAAAGCGAGGCAATCCCGAAAATCGGCGATTGCTTCGCTTGAAACCGGTTTCGAATCTTCAACCCAACGGGAAACTATTTCTTCCGCGTGGCTTCCATATCGGCGATCTCCTTCATGGTCGCCAGGATCTGCCGTGCATTGTCATAGACCGGGGTATCGACCATCTTCCCCTTGAAGGAAACGGCGGCTGCCCCCTTGGCGATCCCCTCTTCCTCAAAGATCTTCACGACGCCGGTCGCCCATTCGATATCGTCAGCGGACGGCATGTAAAGCCGGTGGGAAGGCTCGATCTGGCTCGGATGGATCAGCATCCTGCCCTCATACCCCATCTGCCGGCCCTGCATGACGCTGGCCTCGAAGGCCTCAAGGTTCTTGAAATCGACGAACGGACAGTCGATGGCGACACAACCTGCCGCCCGGGCGGCCACGGCGGTATAATACCGGCCATAGAGCTGCTCCTGACCCTCGGAGGTCAACTTCACCCGCATGTCCTTCGTATAATCGACGGCTCCGAATATCAGTGAGTTCACCCGTTTGCTGGCCGTCGCCGAGGTGTAGGCGTTGATCATCCCTTTGGCCGTTTCGATCAGGAGCTGAACGGCGATGCTGCCCACCTTGAGACCCCTTCTGCGCTCCAGTTCGTCGAGTTTCCAGTCGAGCCGCTTGACGTTGTCGGCCTCGCCGGTCTTCGCCAGACAGACGCCGGAGAGACCTTCATGGACAACCGCCTCGAGATCGTCGTTCGTCATCAGGGTTTCCCAGTTGTTGATCCGGACGTAGACCCTCGACCCGCCGCTCCCGGCGTATTTCAGGTTCTCGCGAACGCACTCGCGGGCCCTTACCTTTTCGGCGGGGGGAACGGAGTCCTCCAGGTCCAGGGTGATGATGTCCGCCGGAAATTCCGGAGCCTTGCCGACCATCTTTTCGTTGTTCCCCGGTACGTAGAATACGGATCTCATGACTGCCATAATCGATTCTCCTTTCATGTTTGCGGGTTATTTAACCCTTAGTTTTCCCAGCCCTTTAAGCTCATGGAGCCTTGCCGGAATCTCGTTGGGATTGTCCACCACGATGATCCCCGCTTCCCTGAGCCGGGTAATCTTGTCCTGGGTCGAGCCGCTGCCCCTCTCGACGATTGCACTGGCGTGGGAGAATTTCATTCCCGCCGGCGCCCAGGCGCCGGAAACGTAGATAATGACCGGTTTGGTAAACTTTCCGGACTTCACCAGTTGCGCCGCCTCTTCCTCATGGGATCCGCCCATCTCGCCGAAGATCGCCATGACATCCGTGTCCGGATCCTCCTGGAACAGGGGCAGGATGTCGGAGAAGGACATGCCGGTCACCGGTTCCGTGCCGACATGCAGGACGGTGCTGACGCCGAACCCCGCCTGGGCAATCACGTAGGGAAGCGTCCCGGACTGACCGCCGCTGCGGGAGATCACCCCCACATGCCCCGGCAGAAAATGGTTATGGGCGAATTCGACCGACCCGCCGAGCCATCCCAGGGCGCCTATGCCGGGGGTATTCACCCCGATGGACCCGGGCCCCAAGAGCATGGCGCCCTTCTGCTTACCGTAGGCCACCATCTCCAGGATGTCATAGAGGGGAACACGCTCGACCGGCATGACGATCCACTTGATATCGGCATCCAGCGCCTCCATGACGGCGTCTTTCAGCCCCGTACCGGGGATGAAGGTGACCGACACATCGAAGAGACCGTGATTCTTGACCGCATCCTTCACCGTATTGTATACGGGGATTCCGTCGACTTCCTCACCGCCGCGGCCCGGCGTAACACCGGCGACGACGTTCGTTCCGAGACGACGCATGAACTTGGCCCGCATGGAGCCTTCCCGGCCGGTTATCCCCTGAACCACCACTTTTGTTGTTTTCGTCAACAAGATAGCCATATATTCACCACCTTTTTGTTTAGGATGTTCCGATCTTCTTCCGGTACTCTTCCAGCCCCGGGATGGGCGCATCGATTGTAATCGCCCCGTTCCCCCGGAACCGGCACTCATACTCGCACGCCAGGCACTCCGTCCCGAGGCGCTTGGGGTCCCCTTCGACGACGGGATATACACCGTCCCGGAGGACCAGCATCCCCCGCGCGTAGGTCTTGCAGGCCGCGATACATGCCTTGGACTCGCACGTCTTACACTTGCTCTCATCGACGACGACCGTGATCGTCTGTTCCCGAAACTCCTGCATGGACAGCCTCCTTTACCCTCTTTTTTCCTTCCTGTATTCGAGAACCATCTCCTTCATCTCCGCGGCGAGCCCGACGGTATCGTACACGCGCTCGCCACCGTAGATCCGGATCCGGGCGTCAAGATCCTTCGTCCCCTCCCTCAGAATTTCCAGGGACTCCTTCTCCTTGTTCCCGGCCAGGAGGAGCAGCACGGGGAAGCCGGGGCGCTTGGGAAGCTCTTCCCGCAGGGCCTTGACGACGCCGTGGGCATGATGCCACTGCTCCTGATTGGCCGCCATGAAACCGCCCAGCATGTAGCCGTCGATCCCCTTCTGCGAAAAGACCAGTTTGGCCGCGCGATAGACCTTGGAGGCCGGCGGATTACCGCTCGTATCAGCGAAATCGGGAACCCGCAGCCCCTGTTTGTTGAGACCGTCGACGCCGAGCATGGCGCCGCCGCCGCCCATCCCGTGGTACCCTATCGTCCCGAACACCTCGCCCTTTATCTCGTTGTTCATCTCCGCAAAATAGCACGTGCCGCGCAGATCTTTCTCCTCGACCCACCAGGCGATCTTGTCGAGCTCCGTCGGAGGCGTGGACGCCTCGCGGGCCACTTCGATCCCCAGTTCGGGATGACGGATAACGGAGGAGTCGTCAATGGAGATGCGGCAGTCGCCGGCAAGAACCTTTCCGTCCACGGTGACGACCATCGGGTTGATCTCGATGAGCCGGGCGCCGTAATTCTTGAATGTTTCGTAGAGGCCCAGAATCAGCCGGGCCACCGGGGCGATGTGCTTGCTGGGAACCTTGACCTTGTTTGCAAGGTTCAGGGCATCGTAGATTTTGAATCCCCGGATCACATCGACATTCATCATGGCGATCTTGTCGGCGGGCACCGACTCGATGTCCATCCCGCCCTCCGTGGAGAACATGACGACCGGACAGCGCGCATCCGCCTGGGCGTTGACGATGATCCCGGCGTAGTACTCCTTGTCGATCGCCAGCTTCTCCTCGACGAGAACCTTTTCCACGAGGTAGCCCTTGATGGTGGCCCCCAAAAGCAGTGCCGCCATCTTTTCGGCCTCTTCAGGGGTATCGGCGAATTTCACGCCGCCCGCCTTCCCGCGCCCGCCGGTCCAGATCTGAACCTTAATGACCACCGGTTTCCCTATCTTTTCGGCGATCTTCCTGGCCTCGTCGGGCGTCCTGGCTACATCGCCCTGGGGAATCGGCATTTTGGCAACTTTAAACAACGCTTTACCTTCATACTCATTTAATCGGGCCATACCTACCTCCTGAATGAAATCGTCGGTCTTTCTATAACAAGCCCCCCCTAACTGTCAACACCGTGGAACCGCGCTCTTTGATGACGGGGAGATCCATCGTAACCCTCGCGTCAGGTCCCGCGGATCAACGGCGGGATCAGGATTCCCGAAGGATGATGCTGAGGGCCGTGGTCAGCTTGATCGTATCTTCATCGGCTTTTCTCAGCCTGCCGCTGACAATCTTTGCCAAATTAAAGAAGACCCGATAACCCAGTTCGTGATCCGCGTCGGTCAGACGCAGAAAACTGCTCCTTTTGATTTCAAGGAATCGGGCTTGGGTCACCGTCTTGATCGTCGCCGTCCGCTTCATCGCCTCGAAGAGTCCGACCTCGCCGAAGACGGCATGATCCGAGGCATCAAGCCGAGTAAAAACCTTGCTCTTCTCATCCGCCTCTTCATCCGGATCCCCCATGACGAGGCTCTTGACCACCTCCACGGTTCCCTCCAGGATGATGTACATCGTGTCCCCATCCTCCGCTTCCCGCATGATGATCTGGCCCTCGGAAAAGTTCACCTTTCTTGCGATACTCAGGATCTTCGCGATCTGCTCCGCCGTAAGCTCACTGAACAGCTCCGTCTCGCGGAGGAGGGCTATCTCATGTTCCATCTTTTTGTCTCCCGAAAATGCGATACTCCCTTATCCCGTCACGCCGGCGTCGCTTTGGACAGCACCACCGCATAGTCGTCCGGACCGATGGTATAATCATCCTGGGGATTGACGATGATCCGCGCCTCATCCTTTTCAGCGAAGAAATTTTTTCTGGATTCCCGAATTTTTTCACGAATGAACGTGTCGATGACCGAGGTGTTGTCGGAAAGGACATCCTCCAGCTTCATCGCCTTCTTCTCCTTGAGAAATCCGATCAGAATGGCACGATGGTTATCCCGATAATGACGGGCGAGGTCCCGAAATTTCGCTCCGACAAAAGATTTGGGGATCTCGACGCGCCAAAATTTGTTCGTATCCCCGGGGGAGAGCATTCCGGAGATCAGGCGGGGAAGCCCGGGTGATTGAATTGCCGTGGCCAGCAGAGAACCGACATGCTCACCGCGGACAATGATCTCGTCTGCGTTCGCCCTTTCCAGATGCTGACGGTTTTTGCCGTCAAGCAGTTCGGCAACCACCTTGATTTTTGGGGCCATGTACTTGATGGAGTGCGCCGCGAGGGTTGTCCTCTCGTCCGTTCTCTCACGGGAGTGTCCACCCGAGAGGTCGGCCATGATCAGCGCAAAGCGCGCCTTGGAGACATTGGCCCGTTGGAGAACGTCCTCCCGGACAAAATCCCCGCGGAGAAACTTCAGATTGTGCCTCTCGTATCTGACCCTGAGGGATTCGACCTCATCCACGGAGAGTTCGTTGATCAGGACAATCGGATCGTCGCTCATCAATCCATAAATGGTGAGCCCGGACAGCACCTCTTCGGTATGCTGGTTCCAACCGCAGATGATCAGATGATCCTTGACCTTGACGGTTTCCAATCCCCTGCCCTCCTTTATCTTCTTCTCGACAAACACGGAAGCAATGGTCGCAGTGAACAGCGACATCATGCCGACGCCAAAAAACATCAGCATGAAGCCGACGATCCTTCCCCCAAATGAAACCGGAAAGCGATCCCCGTAGCCGACCGTGGCGACAGTCACCACCGCCCACCATAGCCCGTCCCAGACGGATTGAATGTTGGAACCGTTCGCCTGCCGTTCGAAATAATCAACGCCGACGGCGCTCAGGAAGATGACGCCGAACGTCATGGCCGCAATCAGAACGGAGCGTTGCCTGGCCAATGCTCCAATATACTTGAGCTGCTTGATCAAAATCGTTCACCCGATCTTGTCATAGGCAAAGAACTGCATGGTGAAAGCGGCCCTCCCCTGGGTGGTGGAACGAAGGTCCGTCGAATAGCCGAACATCGCCTTCAAGGGGACCTTCGCCCGGATCTCGCTGACGGCCCCCTTGGGATCGATGGACTGAATATCCCCCCGCCGGGCGTTGATATCGCCGATCACCTCTCCCATAAAATCGCTTGGGGTGATGATATCCACCATCATGATCGGATCGAGGAGGATGGGATCGGCCTTCAGGCAACCCTCCCGAAAGGCCGAGAGAGCCGCAATCTTGCAGCCGAGCGGTGTCGTCTCGCCCTCCTTCAGGAGCCCCCCGCTAAGGGTAATCCGGATGTCGATCACCGGAAATGCCGCCAGAACACCGCTCAACACCGCCTCCCGGATGCCGTCTTCCATCGCAAGCCACAACTCCTCGGCCATGGGGGCATCTTCTTCGATCTTACGGACAATCTCAATCCCGCCGCCCCGTTCCTTCGGCTCCAGCACGAGCCTCACGTGACCGAAATGCTTCTTCTCTCCCAATTCCCTTTCAAAGAGCCCCTCGCACTCGACGCGCTTCTGTATCGCTTCCCGATGGACAACCCGAGGCTTGCCCACGTTGACCCGGGCGTTGAACTCCCGCAGCAGCCGATCGGTGATGATTTCGAGATGAAGCTCCCCCATCCCGGAAAGAACCGTCTGGGCCG
>JAHFBU010000032.1 GCA_023249795.1 Syntrophaceae bacterium | reverse complement strand
CAGCGGCGACACCGCGTCGATGAATATATAGCGATAGTGATTGCCATCAGCGCCGTGTTCATCCTCTGGTTTCTGCAGTTCATTGGGCTCTATTGAACCCCGCCAGGGTAAATCCGGAGAATGGTTCGATGCCCGGTGATCGGATCGTGAAAGATATCCTGATTGTGTATAACGGCGACGGAAGTACGAAAGCCCTAGAGGAGGCTTTGCGCACCGCGCAATCCGAATCAGGAAGAACCAAGGTGCTTCAGATCCTCGATTCGGAACTCTACCACTACGGCCACAACGACCTGGTCGCGCCTCGTCTCAACAAGCAGAGGTTTCTGCTTTATATTCGCGACCAGGTGCTCGAACGAGGCGCTGTGGAGGCGGGTCTTCTGCGCGAGAAGGCGCTCAGCATGGGGGTTTCGCTCGAGATTGACCCTGTGGAGACGGATGACCTTGTATCGACCGTTATCGCCGAGGCGAATAAAGGGTACGGAATGATTTTTTTGGCAAGAGAAAAGAGGAGGATATTCCCGCTCCTGAAGAAGAACCTGGCCCGGGAACTCCGCAAGACCTTGATTGCCAAGGTTGTCGAGTGTTGATGGCCGCGGACCGCTGTTTTACCAGTGAATCGCAAGGGGATAGGGATTGAGAATAGGGTCGGAAAATGCCCTACGGCGGAGCGACCGTCGTTGCTAAGCGGCATATCTATAAAGAATTAGGAGGAAGAACGCCGATGAAAAGAGTAACCTGGTTTATCGCATTACTCGTGATTGCGGTAGGTTTCGGAACATCCGCCCACGCCTATCAGGCCCTTGTGGGTCCCACCGGGGTATTGCTTTACAAGAACAGTAAGGCGTATGACGGCTACACAGTATTCGCGCCCCTCACCAGCAAGAAGACCTACATGATCGACATGGAGGGCAATCTCATCCATACTTGGGAGTCGGAATACTACCCGGGTCTGTACGCCGAGCTGCTCCCCAACGGCAACTTGCTCAGGGCCGGTAGAGCGGCGGTAATAAACTGCGGTATCGATGGCGTAGGCGGGTACCTGGAAGAGATCGACTGGAACGGGAAGGTGGTCTGGAGCTTCAAGGACATGTATAATAAAAACCAGGTCCAACACCACTGCTTCAGCCGCCTGAAGAACGGGAATACCATGATCCTCGGTTGGGAACGGATCGAAAACGAAAAAATGATCGCCAAGGGGCGAGACCCGAAAACGATTCCGACAAAAAGCGTGAAGGGCAAGGGGGTTTATCACCGGGACTTCTGGCTGGATCTCGTCTGGGAGGTTGATCCATCCGGCAAGATCGTCTGGGAGTGGCATGCCTTCGATCATCTCGGCAAGGGGCCGGACAAGCTGGACCCCAACTACATCCTGCCGATGGGGGCGGGAGAGATCTACCATACCTACGACTGGAGCCATTTCAACAGCGTAGAATACGTTCCGGAGACCGATCAGGTCCTGATGAATTCCCGGAACCTCAGTGAAGTATATCTGGTCAGCCACAAGACCGGCAAGATCGAATACCGCTGGGGCAACCCCTGCGCCTACGGCGCCGGAACATGCCCGTCCTTTGTTGATGAAGGCGATCAGAAGATCTTCGGGTCGCATGACGCCCGCTGGATTGGCGACGGCAAGTTCTCGGTCTTTGACAACGGCTCCGAAAATCCGGTGGGGACCAAGTCCCGTGTTTTTGTCGTCAATACGAAAACCAACGAGATCGAATGGAAATATGAGGCATGGGATCAGTCGAGCTTCTTTACCCACCGTCAGGGTATGGCCCAGCAGCTCCCCAATGGAAATTGGTTTATCACATCAAGCAACATGGGTCATCTGTTCGAAGTGACCAAGAGTGGGGAGATCGTCTGGGATTTCGTGAACCCTATGTGCAATGACTATCCGATCTGCTATATGCGAGATGACGACAAGGATGTGCGGCTTGTGCCCGAATTTTATTCCAACGTGATGCACCGGGCATATCGGTATGGCAAAGATTATCCCGGTCTGAAAGGAAAGGATTTGAGCCCGAAGGGGAAACTGGCCCCGAAGTGCCCGGAGGCGTTCAAACTCTTCAAATATTAGTTGATGGATTACGTTTCAGGGTTGAACGTTTGGCAATTTTATGACGAGTATTCGGTAACACTTGGGGCGGGGTCGCGATCAACCGGACCCCGGAGTGGATCGAACCCAGAATTAAGGAGGATTTCATCGATGAGAGCAAAAATAATGTTCATGGCTTTAGGTATGGTTGCGGTTCTGGCGCTGGCGCCGGCGGCCTCCGCGGCGGACCTCGTTGTCGTCGCCACGCCGGCCACTTTTGCCAAGAACGTTGCGCCATCGGACCTGGCAGGCTTCAAAAACGCGCCTTACGTGGTTCTCTTGGGGGCGTTGGATGAAGTCGGAGGGATCAAGCTCCTGGTCGAAAAGGCGTTGATCAAGGCGGAATTCGATCAGATGAACAAACCCGGCAGCAGTGCGATGTTTGTGAAGTCCAATGTCTGGGGCACAAGCCAGGAAGTCCTCATCATTACCGGCGCCGGTGAAAAGGGCGTCGAAGGGGCTCGGAAGAGCAACCGGGCGGAGTGGATGGACACCATCTTTGGTTGGTTTGGGGTTGAGAACGAGACGACGGGCAAGAGCGGGACGCCCTCTTACTAAAACTAAAAATAAACCCGTCACTTGGAGGTTTTCGATGAAAAAGATATGGATCGCCGTAGCGTTTTGTGCTCTGCTGGTTGTCCCGGCGGCACTGTTTGCGTTTCCGACAGTCTATCCCACCGGAACGACCATCTACAAGCCGGATAAGGCCCAGAACGGATACACGGTTTATGCAACCGAGACGGAGGGTGAAGGCTCCGTTCTGATCGACATGAACGGAAGTGTCGTGAAACAATGGAAGAACATGAGCAACCTGGACCACCCGGTCAAGCTTCTCAAGGGCGGTTACATCATGGGTTCCACACGGGAGAAACCGGATTACATCGGTCGGGAATGGAAGAACGCCGAGTCAACGGATTTGTCCATCATGGACTGGGACGGCAAGATTGTCTGGTCCTTCGCCAAGGCGGGAATGCACCACGATTTCCAGTTGCCGGGCAATCCGGTCGGTTACTGGGTGCCGGGGATGCCGATGACCTTCAATACGGACAGGGTTCTAATCCTCTCCCACAAGATGGTCAAGAATCCAAAAATCAGCGACAAGCTCCTTGAAGATGATTACCTCGCCGAGGTGGACACCAAAGGCAACATCCTGTGGGATTATCTCTACAGCAACGGCTTCAACGAGATGGGCTTTAATGAAGAGACCAAAAACACAATGTACAAGAATCCCACTCTCGGCGCAACCCGCGTCCCAGGAGTCCAGGGCGGGGACTGGACGCACATCAACTGCGCTTCCTATTTGGGACCGAACAAATGGTACGATGAGGACCCGGTCAAGTATTCCATGTTCAACCCGGACAACATCATTTCGGACGGTCGTCAGACCAATACGCTTGAGATCATCGACCACAAGACGAAGAAGCGCGTCTATCAGATCGGTCCTGATTACTCACCGGATAGAGTCTGGACCTTTGCCGGCAGGCAGTACAAGAACGCCTATAAGAACCTCGATTGGATCATCGGACAGCACCACACCCATATGATTCCGAAAGGGCTTCCGGGAGAGGGGAATCTGCTGATCTACGACAACGGCGGGCGCGCTGGCTACGGTGCCCCGAACCCCAGTAGTCCGACCGGTTGGAATAATGCTGTCCGCGAAACCTCTCGGGTGATCGAGATCGACCCCACGACGCTCAGAATCGTCTGGGAATTCTCCGGCAGGACCATGGGTTACCGGGATGAAGAGAAAATTTTCAGCAGCTACGTGAGTTCGGCACAGCGCCTTCCGAACGGCAATACGCTGATCACCAACGGGGCCGTCGGGCAGTTCATGGAAGTGACCCCGGATCTGGAGATCGTCTGGGAATACATCAGTCCCTATTTTGTTGGTAATGGAAAGTTCAATATGGTGTATCGCGCTTACCGCGTACCCTACGACTATGTGCCTCAGTTGTCGAAACCCGTGGAGACGGCGGTGCTCCCGCCGGATAACGGCAAACTTAGGATCAAAGACATTTCAGTGAAGAAATAGAGGAAGGCGGAATAAACGACGGTAGATTATAAAATCGGGCGAGGGGTCGACTTCCCTCGCCCTTTATCGGCTTGGAAAACCAAGCTTCTGTATGACAAGGAGAAGGAGGCAGTATGAAAGAGAAGAAGTTTATCGTGGGGCTGTGTTCCGTGGTGATCGCTGTATTTGCGCTGGTTCTGTTGGGAGGGACGGTGTCGGTCGCCCAGGCCCAGAAGGTGCTCAGCCTGAACAAGGCCACCGTGAAGGAGTTGCAGAGCATCGAGGATTTCAAGCTCCCCGATGCCCTTTGCAAGGCGATCGTCGATTACCGGACGAAAAACGGACCCTTCAAGGATCCTTTGCAACTCAGAAAGGTGCCCGGCATGACGAATGCGTGGTTTGAGAAACTTAATCCGGTGCTGAAGGGTGGCGATGTGGTTTATGACCCGGATGCGGAACCGGTTTTGTCGCCTTCCAAGTGCTAAATCTTAAGATAGGGGCTGGATGCCTTTCGTGTGGCATCAGTTCACTTCTGCTGAGAGAAGCCCCTCGGTTTTGCCGAGGGGTTTCTCTTAGCAGTTTTCTCGTAATCCATACCCTTGCTCCGGTCATGCTTGGAAAGTCCATATCGTCCCGTTCACATCCTCCCTCTCCCGCAGGCATATCTTAAATATTCAGCACAAATGCTCCGTTCTTGTGTTATAATTTCATTAAGACCACATCATAGATGAACCTCAATAGCAGGAGAATGACGCCATGCTGCATCCGAATCTCCAAGAGGCGGTTGCCCTTTATAAAGCGCTGAAAGCCGAGGCCGACAAAGGAGTCGTGGGCCTCGACGCCGTGAAGGAGAAGACCTTCATCGCATTCATGTCCGAAATTCCGACCACCCTGAGCGCCAGGAAGGAGAGGCGCGTGAACGCAGGCCTCGTGTGGTACAGGGGTGTTCCGGGCGTGGGCAAGACCTACATGGCGCTTGTTCTCGCGAAGACCACCGAAACCCAATTCGCCCGCATCCAAGGCCGCGCGGACTTGACGCCCGGCGACATCGTGGGTGTCGAGATCTTCAACCCGAAGACGGGCGAATGGGAAAAACGTCCGGGACCCGTCGTTCGGGCGAACATTCTGCTGCTCGACGAGGGAAACCGCATCTCCCCGAAATCCCAGAGCGCGTTTTTGGAGGTGAACCAGGACCGCACGGTGACCCTGGGCGACTACACGTTCGAGTTGCCCGAATTTTACTTTGCCGTCATGACCACGAATCCGGTCGAAACCGGCGAAGGGACCTTCCCGCTCTCCGCGGCGAACGCCGACCGCTTCGCGTTTCTCATCGACGTCGGATACCTTTCCCCGGACGAAGAACGGAAACTGATCGACTTCGATATCAAGGCAGTGGAGATCCTGCCGCTTGTAAAACCTCAGAGGATCATCGAACTGCGGTCGGTTATCGCGACCGGGGTCGCGCTCCATCCGTCGCTCAAAAAATACATCCGTCGGCTTGTCCGCGCCACCCGCCCTTTCAGTCCCGACATTCACTGGTACGAACACTCTCCATCGCCGCTGGTCGAGGAGTTTGTTGAACTCGGCGCTTCGCCGCGCGCGACCATCGCATGGGGGCCGACCTCGCGGGTGCGGGCTTTGCTCGTCCGCGAAGACGACAAGGTTCTGCCGGAGGACATCCAGGCGCTGGCGAAGAACATCCTTTCGCACCGCCTCAATCTGAAGTCCCGCGCACGCAAGGCCGGGGTGACGGTGGAGGATGTCGTCAACGAGATCATCGAAAGGGTGCCGATTCCATGACGGGCAGCGGCGCCGATTCCCTCCTCGATCCCTCCGAGATGGAGGCCATCAACCTCTTCTGCAATGCCAGGGTGCGGGAATTGATCTTCGGCGAACACGTGAGCGTTTTCACCGGAACGGCGGGATTCGACTTTTCCGGTATCCGCGATTTCGAGCCGGGAGACCCGCAGATCAAGGTGGACTGGGCGCACTCGACCACGACGCTCTACAACCCGCTTCAAGTCCGGGAGTACATCGAGGAACGGTCCATCGATATCGTGATCGCCGCGGATGTCTCCTGTTCCACGAGGTGCGGAACGCCGGGCGCCCTGATCGGCAAGGGGATCGCCCGCGCCGTGGCGACCATCGGTCTCTCCGCGTCCATTTTTCAGGACACGGTCGGTCTGGCGCTGTTCGGCGGAAAAGAACCCGTCGTCGAGCCGCCGCGCGGCGGCCGGAACCACGTCGCGCAAATGGTGGAACTCTACCAGACGGCCTCCGCCGCCCCCGTTTTTTCAGGAAAGGAGCGCCTGGCCGAGATCCTCGCGGGGGAACTGCGGCGGACATCGCTGATCGTGGTGGCGTCCGACTTCCTCTTTCCCGACGTGCTTGCCACGCTGAAAGAGCTGGCGGAACTCAAACAACCCCATGACCTGTTTCTGGTCATGGCCGAGAGCGCATTTGCATATGAGATTCCCCCGGTCTCCGCAGGGTGGGTCGGGTGCGTGGACTGCGAGACGGGGGACCGCGTCCACCTTTCTCACGCACAGATGCGGGAGCTTCCCGACCTGATCCGGCGGCACCAGGATGACGTGGCGGACTTTGCGGAACGCGAGGATCTGGAGGTCTTGAGGGTCCTTCCGGACGCGGAACATTTTCAGAGCGCAATCATCGATTTTTTCGTTGAGCGGAGGCTGCGCAGGAAATAATCGTTCTTGACGATCGGGCGATGTACGGGTTTGAAATAGAACAGTTTTCATTTCTTCATTGGGTGTCAGCATGGAAGAGAGACAGCGGATGTCCGGAAATTCAGCGTATTGCAAGATTGTCGGCATATCGAGGGTGGTCGTTCTGTTTGCCGCGGCAGTCTTCATAACAGCCGATGCGGCGGCGCAGGCCCCTTCGGACGCGCTCTACGGGAAGAATGAGGCGGTTGCCGCCGATGCGCTGAACTGCTGGTGGAAATCGGACAAGAGTTCCATTCGCATCGGCGAGGAGTTCACGGTCGCACTGACCTGCCGGTCGGCTGAGACGGGCCGGGAAAGAACCGTTCTCAATGAATCTCTGCTCGATCCGAACGTCCTTGCTCTTCCACCCTACCAGGTGAAGAATGGTCGGCGTTACAAGGATATCATCCGGATTCTCCCCGGACCGGATGGACCGGTGACGCTCCGCAGCGTGCAGTATGCCTACACCGCCAAGCTCATGGGTGAGGGTTTCTTCGGGAGGGATGTGCCACTGCCCCCGCTCGAGATCCATTACCACATCGATCTTGTAACGAATAAAGACACCGTGGCGCCCGGTAAAGAACGGACCTACGTTCTTCCGCCCTTGCCGATGAGGATCCAGTCGCTCGTGCCGAAAGCCGCGAACGCCATCCGGGATGCCGGTAACGAGACGTTCGGCGACATCGAAGGACGCCGAAAAAACGCGGTCATCGCATTCATTATCGCGGGAGTCTTCCTGCTTTTACCGCTGTTCGTCCTGCTTCCCGTTCTGGTGCGGGCCGTCCGCGGCAGACGGGAGAGGGGCCCCAACGGCACTATTTTCCGAACAAGGGATCTGCTGAAACGTTTGGAATGGGAACTCGGACGCATCGAAAGGCGCTGTCGCACGGCTTCATGGGACGACGTATCCATAGAAACGGTGTTGTCGATATTCCGGGTGAGCGCCTCCCTGGCAGTCGCCCGCCGGATTGTCCAGACGCCGGCGGCGGCCGGAACCCGCGGTTTGGAAGGGCAACTGGCGTTCCGCAAGGGCCTCTGGCCCCGGATGAAGGTGTTGGTATCCGCGAGTCTCACCCCCGAAGAGATGACCCGGGAACTCTCCGGCGCAAACTGGCAGGGTTCTGATGAGTCGCCGCGGAAGGCGCTCCTCGATGAAACCCAAAGGGCGTTTGCCGTGATGAACGACGCCCGCTACGCGACGCAGGCGAATGCCGCCGACCGCGCGTTGTTCGACGGCGCGCTGAAGACGGGCTTGAGGCTGCTGCGCGAATTGCGGCGGGACCGCTGCATGGCCTTCCGCATGAAGCGCGCGGTCCATTCGTGGCTCATGAGGTTCGGACGGCAATGGAAAAGGTCGTAAACCTCCTCGTCCTCTGTGGACGGCTGCTTCGGGACGGATGGAATCTCGATTGGATGAATCTTCGTTTTTCTCGCGGCGATGAGGCGCTGATGGCGGCCTTCGCGCTGGCGGCGTTGGCGGCCATCGCTGCCTTCATCCGGCGGGTGACCAGGAAGACCCCCGGCAGGACGGGAATCGTGCTCCCGGCGCTCCTCCCGTCACTGACCCCCGGGCCGGGACGGACAGCGCGGCATCTGCCCGTAGTCCTCATGCTTGCCGGACTTTTCTTTTCCCTCATGGCGTTCGCCGATCCCTATTCCACTTTTATCAGGCAGGATGTTACGAATCCCGGCCGGCGCATTCTCATTCTGCTCGATGCATCCGGCAGCATGGGCGGCGGGTCATACGAAAACCGATTCAACATAACAAAGACGACGCTCAAGGTCAGATATGTAGAGCCGTTCTATACGGCGGCCGCGGCGGCCGAGTACTTTGTCCGCGTGCGGATGAAGAGCGGCTATCAGGACCTTATCGGTCTCATCGAATTCGGGGACGAGTCGTACGTCATCAGCCCCTTCAACACGGATTATGAGAACGTCCTCACCAGTATCCGCCTCCTTTCGGATCCCGAGGAATACAGACACTTCAACGATTCCGGCACGAAGATCGCCCAGGCTATCAAGCAAGGGGTCGGTCTCTTCAAGACCTTCGATTTCCTGAAGTCTTCGGGAAACATCATGGTGCTTATCTCCGACGGCGAAGATACGCAGGTTGAGCACGAAGGACGGAAACTCGACGACATCCTGGCCGAGAGCAGCAAGAACAAGGTTCCCATATTTTTCATTCGTGTAGCAAGCGGTAAGCCGCTCGGACACCCGTCCACCTATGACGCAGTCTGGAGCGCCGCGGTCGCAAAGACCGGAGGAAAGCTCTATGCCGGGGCCAATGCGGATCTCATCGTCCAAGCCTGCGACGAGATCAACAAGATCGCGGCAGGCAAAATTCAGTATACGCGCTATGTCGCCCATACCCCCCAGTTCCCGTTTTTCGCGCTCGTTGCGACGCTCTTCTGGAGCCTGGCGCTTGCGCTATGGCTTCTGTTTCGTTTTTTCCGGGAGTTTCCCTAATGAAAGGAGGGAGGTCATGAAGAGAATATTCGGCGCCGTGATGGCGATGACGCTGTCAGTCATGCTGGCAGGCGGCGCCATGGTTATCGGGTTCTATCATCTTGAGGTCTCGCGGGCGGAAGAGGCGCTTGCGACATTCGACGCCGCACGGGCGGACCGCATCTATGGGCACCTGGAGGAAACACTGGAGATCGGAAGGCATATCCCCTGGATCTTAGAAACGGTGCGCGAGGAGTTGCAGGTTCGCAGGAGCCGCCTCTCCTACTTACGGCAGGACTATGCCGCGATCCTCAAAAAAACGGCCGGGACCGGGGAAGATGAGAAGACGCTCAGTCCCGCTCTCCGTTTCATCCGTGCAAATGCCCGATACCGCTCCATTACGGGGAAGCAAAATCGCGAGCAGGTCATCCGGGATCTTGGGCAGAGCATCCGTGATTACGCCAAGGTCATCGAAACCGATCCGACATTCATCGACGCGGCCTTCAACTATGAATACCTTGTGACGTTGCGCGACGACATTGCCGATGGCAGGCGGTCGTTAAGAATAAGGCATCCCGATGCGCCGACGTCGCTGGATCGGATGAAAGCCGTTCATGGCGAAGAGGGTGCCGAACCGGGCGCCAAGGTGCGGCAGCAGATGAAGATTCTGGTGCCGAAGGAGGGCGACGAAAATCCCATCAAGCAGGGGCCGGAGCCCGGTAAGGGTTCGGCGACGAAAAAACGCGGCTGAGGAGAGAATACCGTGACCCACGAGGCATATCGATTTGCCCAGCCCCTTTTCCTCTGGTTCTTGACGGTTCCGGGTGTGCTGGCGCTCCTCTGGCTCCTGCGTCTTGTACAACGCAGGCATGATATCGGTCGTCTCCAACAATCCAGGGTCATTCCTTGTACTGAACGATTCCGTTTCGCGGGACCTCTGGCCTTTTGGGGATTCATGATCCTGGCGGCGGCGTCCGCGATGCTGGCGCTGGCGCGGCCTCAAACATTGACGGTGTCCGATGCCGATCCGGTGGATCTCATCATCCTCCAGGACGGGTCCGCATCCATGCGCGTCGCCGATCACCACCCGGACCGGTGGCAGCGGTCAATGAGGTTCCTCCGGACGCTCG
>JAHFBU010000255.1:2425-2822 GCA_023249795.1 Syntrophaceae bacterium | reverse complement strand
TTGAAAGACAGATTTGACGTGGTCTCCATCGGGGGGCCGTTCTTCGATATCGATGTCGCCCTCGGGAATCCGGTCTGTCTGTCCGTCGCCGGGTCAAAGAAAATCTGTCAAATCGTCAGGAAGGAGTTCCTCGGCTCCAACCGGCGGGAGATGACCTCCCTTTACAATTTCGATCCCGTCGGGGTTGAGGCGTGCGGCGCGCTGAAGAACGTCGTGGCCAACGTCAAGGGGCTGGCGGACTGCCTGGACCTCGGCGATTCGATTCCGGGGACTTTTTTTTCGCGCGCCGGGGTGGAAATCCGGTCGGTCTCCCGTCTCCTTGGGGGGAGTTTCCAGGCCTTCCAGAGCCAGGCCGGTGTAGGGGACATGTACATCACCCTTTCGTCGGACGCGAGCA
>JAHFBU010000255.1:0-2415 GCA_023249795.1 Syntrophaceae bacterium | reverse complement strand
GAAGCCGGAGGGGCCGAACACGATCTTAAACGTCCACAAATTTCTTGAGAAGCGGAACATGTACAGCCCGATCTTTCATTGCGCCTACAAGATATTCAATGAGGAGCGGAGCCGCGAGGATATCAGGGAGCAGATCCTCCAGGCGACGCAGTTCGACCGGCGGACGAACGAATTCATCGGACCTTTTTCGAGACTTCTCTACCGCCTGTTACCCAACCACTGGTACCGACGGCAACGCGGACTTCTCGCCGACCCGTAAATAAATGGGGAATATACCACCCTAATAAAGGAGACACATTATGGAACAGACCAAGGTAGTTCTGGCCGATCATGAGATCCCGCGGCAATGGTACAACATCCAGGCTGATTTGCCCAAACCCATGAGCCCTCCCCTCCATCCGGGGACGGGAAAACCGGTCGGGCCGGATGACCTGGCTCCGATCTTCCCGATGAACCTCATCGAGCAGGAGGTGAGCCAGGAGCGGTGGATCGACATCCCCGGCGAGGTCCTCGACAAATATCTGCTCTGGCGGCCGAGCCCCCTCTGCCGGGCGCGGAATTTCGAGAAGCTCCTTGATGCTCCGGTAAAGATCTACTACAAAAACGAAGGTACCAGCCCAGCCGGTTCGCACAAGCCGAACACCGCCATCGCACAGGCTTACTACAACAAGGCCTTCGGCGTGAAACGGCTTTCGACCGAAACCGGCGCCGGCCAGTGGGGGAGCGCGCTGGCGATGGCCTGCAAGATGTTTGGTCTGGAGTGCCGCGTCTTCATGGTTCGGGTGAGCTATGAGCAGAAACCCTACCGGCGGATGATGATGAACACCTGGGGCGCCGAGTGCATCCCGAGCCCGAGCGACCGGACCGAGTCGGGGCGCCAGGTTCTGGCCGAGCACCCCGACTCCCCGGGGAGCCTCGGGATCGCCATCAGCGAGGCGGTGGAGGACGCGGTCGCCGGGGGCAAGGATTCCCGGTATTCACTTGGAAGCGTCTTAAACCACGTCCTGCTCCACCAGACGATCATCGGTCTGGAGGCGCAGAAACAGTTCGAGAAGATCGGGATCTATCCCGATGTGGTGATCGGCTGCGCCGGCGGCGGAAGCAACTTTGCCGGCATCGCGCTCCCCTATGTTCGGGACAAGATCCACGGAAAACAGGTGCGGGTGGTCGGCGCCGAACCGACCTCCTGCCCGACGATGACAAGAGGACCTTTTGCCTACGACTTCGGTGATCTGGCGAAGAAGACCCCATTTCTGGCGATGTACACGCTCGGCCACAACTATGTGCCCGCGCCGATCCATGCCGGGGGACTCCGCTATCACGGGATGGCGCCGATCGTAAGCCACCTTCTCCGGGAAGGGCTGATCGAGGCAACGGCCTACGATCAAATCGAGACCTTCGAGGCGGGCGTCCAGTGGGCGCGGACCGAGGGCTTCATTCCCGCCCCGGAGACCAACCATGCGATCGCGGCGGTCGTTGCCGAGGCGAGGCGCGCGAAGGAGGAGGGGAAGGAGCGGACGATCCTCTTCAACTTCAGCGGCCACGGGATGGTCGATATGGCGGCCTACGACGCCTATCTCAGCGGAAAGCTGATCCCCTATCAGCTTCCCGACGAGGAGATCGCCCGAGCGCTGAAGGCAATCGAAGGGTTCCCGAAGCCATAGACATTGTCCGGTTCCCGTTTGGCGTTCTTAGGGACTGCCCCGCCTGGGGCGGTCCCTAAGAATTCTCCTTGCAACCCCCCGCTCCATTCGATAAGCTTTTTCAATGGGAAAAGCCATGTCTGCGATCATGGTCTTCTGGCTGCTCGCGTTTGTGGCAGGGCCGATCTCCGCCGCCGGGGAACTTCGGCTGGAAAACGGCCGCTTTGCGATCCGCTATACGGCGGTGGACGAGCGGATCGCAGCGGAGCTGGAGCGGGAATCCATCCCCATCCGGGAGAGGATCATCGCCGACATCGGCGTGGATTTTGCGGAAAAGACGGAGATCAGGATCTGTCCCAGCATTGAGATGTTCCGGGAGGCCCAGCCCGGAGGGACGTGGGTTCCTCTATGGGCGACGGGGACCGCCTATCCCGCGGAGAACGTCATCGTCCTCTGCTCGCCGCGGGCCGTCAAGGGGGGGCGGATCGATCTGTTCGACGTCTTTGCCCATGAGTTCAGCCATATCGCATTGGGCCGCGCGTTGGCCGGGGTGCGGGTTCCGATCTGGCTCAACGAGGGGCTTGCGATTTATGAGGCTCGGGAGTGGACCTTCGCCCGGCTCTCGGTCCTGACGATGGCTGCCCTCACGGACAGGCTGATCCCGTTGTCCGTTCTGACCCTGTCGTTTCCGGAGGAGGCGGAACCGGCCGAGCTGGCCTACTCGGAGGGCTTCATGTTCGTCTCTTTTCTGATCAACAAGATGGGGCGGGAG
>JAHFBU010000254.1 GCA_023249795.1 Syntrophaceae bacterium | reverse complement strand
GGAGAGAGCGGCACGGGCAAGGAGCTCTTCGCTCGCTTCATCCACCTGAACAGCATGCGCGCCGGGGGGCCGTTTTTCGCCGTCAACTGCGGGGCGTTTACCGAGGACCTCCTGGAGAGCGAGCTCTTCGGACACGAAAAGGGCGCCTTCACCGGCGCAAACAGCGCAAAAAAGGGGATCATCGAAATGGCCTCCGCCGGCACGCTCTTTCTCGATGAGATCACCGAGATGCCGCCGTCGATGCAGGTTAAGCTCCTGCGCGTCATTCAGGAAAAGGAGGTCCTGCGCGTCGGCGGGACTGAATCGCTCAAGGTGGACGTGCGTTTCATTGCCGCGACCAACCGGGACATTCACGATTCCATGAAGAGCGGCGCCTTCCGCCAGGACCTCTACTTCAGGCTGAACGTGGTCTCGCTCCGCATCCCGCCCCTTGCAGAGCGTAAGGACGACATTCCCCTCCTCTGCTACTATTTTTTAAAGAAATACACTTTGCTGATGAAGAAAGAAGTGGCCGAGATCGGAGAGGACGTGATCGGACTGCTCATGAACTACGACTTTCCGGGGAATGTGCGGGAGCTTGAGAACATCATCGAGCGCGGCGTGGCGCTCGCGAACGGCTCGGTCATCGAGATCGGCCATCTGCCCGAGGACCTGCGGGAGCTCAACATCAAGACCTTCCGGAAGAAGGAGGGCAAGATCCCGTCGCTCGATGAGCAGGAACAGTCCTATATCCAGTGGGTGCTGAGCGAGGTCGGAGGCAACAAGACCCTCGCCTCCCAGGTCCTCGGCATCGACCGCGTCTCGCTGTGGCGGAAGCTGAAGAAGTACGGGTTGGAAGCGGAATAATGTTTTTTTGCCGGCAGCACCCGGTTCTTTCCCGGAGTGGTGATACTGTCCGGGAAGAGAAAAAGCATCGCGGATATCCGGCTCCATCCCGCCGGCCGTGAGGCTGTCAAGGCACTCTCGCGCAATACAACGAGGATCTATTCTTTCTCAAGAGCCTGTTTATCAGTTGTCTCCGATTCTTCTGATGCTTCCTTATACTGTTCGAAGATCTCTTCAAATTTCGGAGCGATCTGCTTAAACGCCTTGAGCACCGCGGGGTCGAAATGTCCGGGCGCGGTCCTTCCATCGCCTTCGATGATGATCTTGTACGCCTTCTCATGCTCAAAGTCCGGCTTATAGGGTCGCCGGCTCCGCAGGGCGTCATACTGGTCGACGAGCATGACGATCCTTCCTTCAAGGGGGATCTGCTCTCCCTTGAGGCCCCCCGGATATCCGGCTCCGTCCCACCGCTCGTGATGGTTCAACGCGATGGCCGCCGCCAGTTGAATGTTGGGGTAGGTTGAATGGGACAGGATACGGTCGCCAATGGTCGTATGCGACTTCATGGTTTCGAATTCCTCCGGGGTCAGGGGTCCCGGCTTCAGCAGGATACTGTCCGGAATCCCGATCTTTCCGATGTCATGCACTTGACTGGCGAAGGCAATGGTCTCGACAAAGTCAGAAGACATGCCCATGGCCTCGGCCAACCTGCTTGAATAGAACCCTATCCTCGCGATATGGGCGCCCGTGTCCGTGTCCCTCAATTCGGCGGCCGCCGTCAATTTCTGCACCATCTCGTTGCTCATGTTCCTGAGGTCCCTGAAGGCATCGTCAAGTTCCAGCGTCCTTCGCCTGACCTCCTCTTCAAGGATCTGGTTGTGTCTGAGGATAAAGTCCTCCGATGCCTTGATGGTCAAAAGATTCTTCACCCGTATGGTCAGCTCCGACCGGTCTATGGGCTTGGCGAGGAACTCATTCGCGCCGGCCTCAAGGCCCCTCAACTTTGAATCCCGGTCATTGAGCGCCGTCACCATGATCACCGGAGTGTTCGCAACATCCACATTGGCCTTGATGCGCCTGCACGCCTCGAATCCGTCCATGACCGGCATCATGATATCGAGGATGACGAGATCGGGCCTGGTTTCCAGACACTTTTGAACGGCCTCTTCGCCGTTCGAGGCGAACTCCACGGCATATCCCAGAGGGGTCAACCACATGCTCAGCAGTTGGAGATTCGCATCCTCATCATCCACGAGAAGGATCTTTTCGTTGCTCATGTATCCAGCACCTCCCTCACTTTTTTCAAAAGATCTTTAGGGGCAACGGGTTTGCGGATCACTTCCAACCCCGCCTCAATCTCCATTCTGCTGATCATGTCCATGGTATAGCCGCTCAGAAAGAACAACCTGACCCCGGGACTCATCGCCCTGATCTCCTCGTATGCCTCCTTCCCGCTCTTCTTCGGCATGACCAGATCGAGGACGACAAGCTGGATACGGTCCTTGTTCTCCCGGTATTTCGCAATTGCCTCTTCTCCGTCCTCCGCGATGATGACCGTATAACCGAATGACTCCAGGACCATCCTTGTCAGTTTCCTCAGCGAGGGATCGTCTTCGGCAACAAGTATGGTCTCAGTGCCGCCCTTTATTGCGCCGGGGGCCTCAACCTTCATGCCGGCCGCGGCGTTGTCTTCGATGAGCGGCAGATAGAGCTTGAACACCGACCCCTTGCCTGTTTCGCTGTAGCACCCGATATATCCGTCATGCTGTTTGATGATCCCGTAGGAGATCGCAAGTCCGAGCCCGGTCCCCTCGCCGATGCCTTTCGTGGTAAAGAAAGGCTCGAAGATCTTCTTTTGCGTTTCGGCGTCGATCCCTTTGCCCGTGTCGGCAACAGCGATGACCGCGTACGTGCCGGGCTTGCCATAGCCGTAAGCCGCAACATACGCATCGTCCATCTGCGCGGTTTCTGTCGTGATCGTCAGGTGCCCGCCTTTAGGCATGGCG
>JAHFBU010000253.1:487-2840 GCA_023249795.1 Syntrophaceae bacterium | reverse complement strand
TCATCAATGACCGCATGGACGTCGCCCTCGCCGTCGGCGCGGATGGCGTTCATCTGGGTCAGCAAGACATGCCCTACGAAACGGCCCGGCGGCTGATGGGGCCGGGGGCGATCATCGGCCTCTCCGTGGAAACTTGGGAGGACGTGGAACGGGCGCAGGAACTCGATTGTGATTACCTGGGAGTCAGCCCCGTCTTTGCGACACCGACCAAGCAGGACACAAAGGGGGCCTGGGGTCTGGAAGGACTTGCAAAGATCCGGGCCTTTTCACGCCATTCCCTCGTCGGCATCGGGGGGCTCCATGCGGGGAACGCGGAGGCGGCCGTCATGGCCGGCGCCGACGGCATCGCGGTGGTCTCCGCGATCTGCGCATCTTCTGATCCCCTTCAAACTTCGCAGGAGCTTGATAACATCATTTGCACGGCGCTGGAAAAACAAGGCAGATTATGAACAGACCGGACAAGATCGTGATCTTCGACTATTCGGGAACGCTCAGCATCGAGTCGCCGAGGTTCGCCCGACCGGAGAACCTCATCCGGGCGCTTGAGGAAAGCGGTCTTTTCTCCCTTGGGGTCACGACACCGGAGATTTTCTGGGAAAAAATCGTCAATCCGACCTGGTTTGAGGGAAGCACAACGGCGATCGGCTACAAGCGGATCATGGCGGAGAGGATCGAGGCGCTCGGTCTTGCCTCCGGCACAGCCGCCGCCGAAATTCGAGCGGCCGCTTCCCGCTTCGTTGACGGGTTTCTTTATCATTCGCGGATCGATCCGCACTGGCGGCCCCTGCTCGAAAGGCTGACCGGCCATTCCGGTGCCGCGGTCATCGTGGCAACCGATCACTACGCCGAACTGACCGGGACGATCATCCGGTATCTCAGTGCCTGGAATATTCCCGCGCTGAAAGCAGCCGGGGAGGAGGCCGATCCCCGCTTTCCCTTTTTGGTCGCCAACTCTTCCGATATCGGTTTCTGGAAGACGGATCTCCGCTTTTGGGAGGTTCTGAGGTCGCAATTCCCGCCGGCGACGATCCGCTCGGTCCTGATCATCGACGATTTCGGCTTCAACGAGGACAAAGGGGACCGCTATGGGGAACGGTCCGGAATCGAGATGAGACGGGAAAAGACGACCGCCGTCCTTGAGGATGTCTTTCAGGCCTGCATAGAGGTCGTCCCCTTCTATTTGAACGGCGGGGAGCACGAAGACAAACCGGGCTTGCGGATTGCCGAAACGGAAGAACGAATCGGCCGGTTCCTTGACCCCGTGAACCGGTAAAATAATCTCTGACTATTTTGCGGCGGAGAGGTATAATACGTCAACGAAAGACATTGGGGTGCTCCTATGAAAAAAGAACAGATGGTGATCCGCTGCCTCAACTGCGGCACGAAAAACCGCATCCCGAAGGAAAGACTCCAGGATCGACCCTTCTGCGGAAAATGCGGCGGGACGCTGG
This sequence comes from Syntrophaceae bacterium, assembly GCA_023249795.1. GTDB lineage: Bacteria > Desulfobacterota > Syntrophia > Syntrophales > UBA5619 > UBA5619. Next base: position 1,389 of record JAHFBU010000253.1, on the reverse strand, counting down.
ATGAGATGATCATCCGTTGCCTGCATTGCGGCACGAAGAACCGCATGCCGGAAAACCGGCTCAACGAACAGCCCCTCTGCGGAAAATGTGGTACCGTTCTGGTCGTCACGAGCGATCAGGGCCGTCCCGTCGATGTGACGGACAGCACCTTCAACTCGGAGGTGCTTTCCGCCCCCGGCTCGGTTCTCGTCGACTGCTGGGCGCCGTGGTGCGGCCCCTGCCGCATGGTGGCGCCGGTTCTCGACGAGCTGGCTTCCAAGTACGCCGGCGGAATACGGATTGCCAAGCTTAACGTGGACGAAAATCCCCTGACGGCAACGCGCTATGAGGTTCGCAGCATACCGACGATGCTCCTCTTCAAGGATGGAAAGTTAATCGACACCCTGGTCGGCGCCCTGCCGAAGGAGACGATTGAGCAGCATATCGTCGCCATCATGAAGACCAACTGACGCCAGAGAGGCGCTTTAAGGCAACCATCATGTGTGACACGGAAGAACTCAACCGCAAGCTCGTCTATCACTGCCGCGTATTCGATGTCTATGAGGGCGATGTGCGGCTCCCCGACGGCCGGGTCTCCAGACAGAGCTGGATTAACCACCGGCCCTGCATTGCCGTTGTCCCCGTGAACCCGGAAGGCCGAATTGTCCTCATCCGCCAGTACCGTCATGCAACGGGCGGAATGATCGTCGAAATTCCCGCCGGGAATATGGACCGGGAGGGCGAAACGGTCGAGGCGTGCGTCCAGCGGGAGCTGGCCGAGGAGGCCGGTTTTCATGCGGGACGGCTGATCAGGCTGTTCGAGGGGTATCTGGTTCCGGGATACTGCAACGAATACATGTATTTTTATCTCGCCCTCGATCTCCATCCGGCCGCGCTTCCGGGCGATGAGGACGAGTATATCC
>JAHFBU010000253.1:0-444 GCA_023249795.1 Syntrophaceae bacterium | reverse complement strand
TGTGGGTACACCTTGCTGCAAGGTGCACCCGGCCCGAAGGAATCGGAACGCGTACCCGGAACAAAGGGTGAAGCGCAACGCAGAGATGATCGTTATTCAACAGCCGATTAGCGGAGCGTCCGCTCCCGCTTTTCGAGTTCGACCTCAAGGGCCTTCATCCGCGCGATATCCTTTTTAAGCTGATCGTTCTCCTGCGTAAGCGCCTCCGTCTCCGACTGGAATTTCTCCGTCAGATCCCGGACCGTCTTCTTCAGACGATCGATCTCCTGCATCGCCTTCCCCTTCTCCCCCCGGACGGTTTCGATCAGGAGACGGTCCCGGAGGCCCGCCTCCCGTAACGCATCCCGTTCGTCGATGAGACGGATGAAGATCTCCGCCGCCGGACGCCACCGGCTCTCCGGATGACGCTGAATGAGGGAGATGAAGACCGAACGGGCCTTCGCC
>JAHFBU010000252.1 GCA_023249795.1 Syntrophaceae bacterium | reverse complement strand
TTCCCTCAGTACGCTCAGAGCCGCCTTGGTAATCGGCCGATTGGTATCGACGGAGGCGCCATCGGGCGTCTTGAACGACAACCTGACCTGCGGAGAGAGATCCACGGGCGTCTTTTCCGTCGCGGCCGGGGAGGCGAAGAGAAGACCCTCGATCTCCGCCGGACCGACATTCCGCTTCAAAGCGATGTTCGCACGGCACAGGAGCGTCTGGCGGAAGTAGCGGTTCCGGACGAAGTCCATATACTGTTCGGTGTTGACGATGTTGGGGCTGATCCTCGCAAGGGTTTCGGCCACGTCCTTGGAAAAGCCGCTGGTGAGCATCGTGCCGAACTCCGCCTCGCCGAGGTACTGGAGTCCGTGTCCGGCCGCCTGTTCGGCAAACTGGTGGAAGTACATAGGGGCATTGATCTCTTCGAGATGGTCATGGAAAAGATAGTAGTCCTGGCTTTTCTTGATCAGCTCCAGCTCGCCCTTCAGGAGCATCCCGAAAGCGTTGTTCTCCGTCGGAACGTTCCTGGCAAGAAACTCGATCAGGGCACGGGCCTGCTGGACCTTCTGGGTATTATCGGAAAACTGGCGGATGTGGAAAAGCATCATATGGCGTATGGCCTCACGCATATGCCAGCCCGGATAGGTGTTATAGCTGATGTAGGCGATGCCCTGGGGGGCGAGGTTCGCTCCGGCGACCGCGAGCATCTTGTCACGGATTTCGACGGGAATCCATGAGAAGACACCGTGGCTGATGATGTAGTCAAAGGTTCCCCACGAGGCATCGATATCGCGGATATCGGCGTGCTCGATACGAATATTGGTCAGTCCCAGGTCACGGATCGCGCTCCGCCCCATCTCCACCTGGCGCAGGGAAAGATCCACGCCGACAAACTCGCTCTCCGGCAGGAGACTGGCCGAAGGAATAAGGTTTCCTCCGCTGGAGCAGCCCATCTCCAGGACACGGCAACGCGTCACCGGCGCGGGGCGCATCCCGAAAATCCGTCCGAGGGTGGCCAGGCGGTCCGGATGGCTCTGAGGGAAGGGGTTGCTTTCATAGGGAATGGCATCGTAGCTTGTTTCGGGTGTCGCGGAGGTGATTTCCATGGGCTCTTTTCCTTTCACGTTTATGATTGAAATGAATGATGATGCCGAGGCACCGGTTCTTCTCCCGCCTTCAGTTGATCGTGCGGGGGGCTTCGACGAGGAAGGCCGCCTTACCGGGGTCCATGCCCAGAGAGAGGCCCCATTGCGCCTTCAGGGACTGGTCGGCGAGGAGCTTCCGGAAAGAGTGAATCAGGCCGGTATTCAGCGCCAGATTCACGAACCGGCCCTGCGCCGTCTCCAGAATAAGAAGATGGCCGCCCGGCTGCTGCCGAATCTGGATCTTGGTGACGAGCAGAGGGGCGGGACCCAGAGGGGTCCGGGCCGATTCGGCCGCAAAGGGGGTGGCGAAGTCGGCTTCGGCCAGGGCCGCCGCCTGTTTGAACTCCCGGAGCGCGCCCGCGCTCTCCTGCGGAACCCGCGGGTCCGTAACCGGCTCGGAGGCGATGGCCTGGTCGAGAATCTTCCAAATGATCTGGGTCAACCGGCGGGTCAGCCAGATTCGATATTCATCGAGGTTGCCCGGCTCGCCGGCGGTGATCCGCAGCAGGAGCCGGTCCTCCGCGGGTTCAAAGCTGATGTTCATCTGTCGGAGTCCGCTCATGGTCCATCCTCTCAGTCTGTATATCCGATGAATTCCTTTGTTTCCTTCACACTCGCCCTCATCGCCCGATATTGGGGCAGCCCCAGCAGCCTGATCATCCGCCGCCCTGCCTCGGCCGCCTGATCGCGGTCCGCGAAAAAGCCCGCCCGCAGATCATACCGGCGGGGTTGTTTCGATTCCGGACGGATGATGTAGGCGTTGTAGCCCTTGGCGACGAGACGCACGGCAAGGGACTCCACCCTTCCGACCTTATTGTCGGAGAAAAGGTGCACCACCCAGGCTCTTCCGGCGATCTTCCCGACGGCCTGCTTCCGGGCCTCCTCGGGGTTGATGTAAATGATGTTGAGCCCGGCGGGCAGAGGGACATCCGCGAGCCTCACGGACGAGACTTTGAAACGGGCCAACTCATCGCGGTTCAGGCGATACAGGAGAATCCACTTCAGCGGGTCGCGAAGGATCTCCTTCCGCCCGGCGATGGACCGGAGGGTGTCGCCCTGTTCCGTGGGATAGACCTGGAAGGTCTGCACGTCCTCATCCGCTGCGGGATTCCGGGCGCCGACGCACACCTCCCGGACAAAGATCAGAAGGAGCATCACGATCACACCGGAGAGAATCCTGCGCATCACAGGGGGTGCCTTCTCCGGAAAGGGAGGCGCCGCAACCGTTGCTGCCGCAAATCCCACGGCGGGACTTACGATGTTGAAGCAAAACAATGAAGATACCGGTTGCATTGAAACCCCAAAAACGGTGTCGATTCTCAGTGTCGTCCCGGGATGCGCCGGTCTCCTCCGGACCTCATCCCCGAGGGGGCAGTGGCCGCCATCATATGTGTTTCCGCCTAATTTCGCAATTCTTTATTGGCGTCCCCATAGCATATTCCGCATTTTATTCGCTCACCAATTATGATAAACGAAAACGCGATGAAGAATTCCGGGAGCCAACGCCCTGCCCCAATGCAGGACCAATATCTGCAAGAGGCGATCGCCCACCACACGGCCGGCCGACTGCCCGACGCCGAGCGCCTCTACCGGGCGATTCTACAGACAGAACCGCAGCATCCCGATGCGAATCATAACCTGGGCATCCTTGCGGCACAGGCGAACCGGCTCGCCGATGCGCTGCCCCTCTTCAAAGCCGCACTGGAC
>JAHFBU010000251.1 GCA_023249795.1 Syntrophaceae bacterium | reverse complement strand
AGGCGGATATCTCGTGGGCACCGAGCCCTACACGCACAACATCGGCCAGTGTTACCGCTGCAAGACCGACATCGAGCCCGCCGTCTCCCGGCAATGGTTTGTCCGGATTGCCCCGCTCGCCAAAGAGGCCATTGCAGCGGTCGTGACGGGTAGGACCCGCATCGTTCCGCCCGGCTGGGAGGCCACCTATTTCGAGTGGATGAACAACATCCGTGACTGGTGCATCTCTCGGCAGATCTGGTGGGGTCATCGCATCCCCGTCTGGACCTGCAAGGGGTGCGGGAAGATGATCGTGACCACACAGGATCCCGACCGTTGCCCCGGTTGCGGCGGTCTCGATCTTCATCAGGAGGAGGATGTCCTCGACACCTGGTTCAGCTCCGCGCTGTGGCCCTTTTCGACCCTGGGATGGCCTGAGAAGACCGATGCGCTTAAAACGTTCTATCCGACGTCGCTCCTGGTGACCGGTTTCGACATCCTTTTTTTCTGGGTCGCCCGGATGATGATGATGGGGCTCTACGTGATGAAGGATGTCCCGTTCAGAGATGTTTATCTTCACGCGCTCGTCCGGGACGAAAACGGCGAGAAGATGAGCAAGTCGAAAGGGAACAGCATCGACCCTCTGGAGATGATGGACAAGTTCGGGACGGATGCCTTCCGCTTCACGCTGGCCGCCTTCACCGCACAGGGGCGGGACGTCCGGATGTCGGAGGAGCGGATCGAGGGTTACAAGTTCTTCGTGAACAAGATCTGGAACGCGACGCGATTCTCGATGATGAACCTGGAGGGTTTCGACGTCTCTGTTCCCGTCCGCGATGAGGAGCTGTCCATCGCCGACCGCTGGATCCGGGCGAGGTTGAACCGCACGATTGCCGAGACGATCCGGGGGCTGGACGAATACCGTTTCAACGATGCGTCGGCGGCGATTTACCAGTTCGTATGGCATGAGTTCTGCGACTGGTATCTGGAGCTGATCAAACCGGTTCTCTATGGCGCGGACCATCCGGCGGCGAGACGGGCCGCCCGGAAGACGCTTCTGGAGGTGCTGACCACCTCCCTCAAGCTGCTCCACCCCTTCATGCCTTTCCTGACCGAGGAGATCTGGCAGACCCTGGTCGCGGACGGGACCTCCATCATGGTCGCCGAATTCCCCGCGGCGGACGACGGCTGTGCGGATTCCAAGGCTGAATCGGAGATGGCGCAGATCATGGAGGTGATCACCCGTATCCGGAACATCCGCGGGGAGATGAACGTGGCACCATCGCTGAAACTCAAAGTGACCCTTGCTGTCCCTTCCGAAGAATTGAAGACTGCGCTGGAGAGGGGACGGGGCTACATCACCCATATGGCCAATCTGGAGAAACTGGATATCTGCCAAGGCTTAGCCGAACCGAAAGGTGTCGCCACGGCGGTGGCCGGTCAGGTGCATGTCTATGTCTTCCTCGCCGGCGTGATCGATATTGAGGCAGAGAAGGGCCGTCTCGGCAAGGAGATCGCAAAGATGGAAAAGGATCTGACGGTCGTGGCGAGGAAACTGGCCAATCCGGAGTTTCTCGCAAAGGCGGCGGATACGGTTGTAAAGAAGGAGCAGCAGAAGGCCAGGGAGCTTGGGGAAAAGAAAACCGCCCTGTGCGCAGCCCTCCGCAGGGTCCAGGCGCTTTAGAAACACTTGGTAGGGATGAAATGCAATTGCCACGGATTTTGCCGGAGGTGCTGGGTGACCTGATCCGGACGGCCCTTGCCGAGGATATCGGCCCGGGGGATGTAACCACCGGAGCGGCGCTTCGGGGGAACGAGACGGGCCATGCCTTTGCGACGGCCAAGGAGGAGCTGGTCGTGGCCGGGACCGCGATCTTCGGAGAGGTGTTCCACGCGCTGGATCCCGCGCTGACCTTCATTCTCCGGAAGCAGGACGGGGAGAAGGCGGCCGAGGGGGAGATTCTTGCCGAAATCTCCGGCGCTCTTGCCCCGATTCTGACCGCGGAGCGGGTCGCCTTGAATCTGTTGCAGCGGATGTGCGGGATTGCCGCCCTCACGCGGCGATACGTCGATCGAATCGCGGGGACGCAAGCTAAGATCCTCGATACCCGGAAGACTGCGCCCGGCCTCCGGATCCTCGACAAGTACGCCGTTCGTGCGGGTGGCGGGTCAAATCACCGATTTGCCCTCTATGACGGGGTTCTGATCAAGGACAACCATACAGCGGCAGCTGGCGGGGTTGGAGAAGCGGTACGGCGGGTCCGCGCGCGTGTTCCCCACACCCTGAAAATCGAGGTGGAGGTCAGGAATTTGTCTGAACTGGAGGAGGCCCTGGTTGCCGGTGCGGACGCTGTGCTGCTCGACAATATGGGCATTCCGGAGATGGCAGAAGCGGTGAAAAGGGTCGCGGGGCGCATCCCGGTCGAAGCCTCGGGGAATATCACGCTGGAGAGGGTTCGGGAGGTGGCCGAAACGGGTGTGGACCTCATCTCAGTCGGCGCCCTGACCCATTCGGCGGCGGCGGCGGATATCTCACTCAATGTGGTCCGAGTCGAGCGAGGGACCCTTCAAATACCATAGATGGAATTCGATGCAAACGCCCTCCGGTCGCGACTGGCCGGTAGAATCATCGGCTGCCCGCTCTACATTCTCGATACGGTCGATTCGACGAATCGTTTCGCCGCGGGGCTTGCGCGAGGGGGAGCCCCGGAGGGAACGGCGGTGATCGCCGAACGCCATACCGCCGGAAGGGGCCGTCTGCAAAGGGTTTGGCAGTCGCCGGCCGGCTGCAATCTCTACGTTTCGGTCCTTCTTCGCCCGGCGGCCGCTCCGTCGGAGACCTCGCGGATTACCCTTCTGGCGGGGGTGGCGG
>JAHFBU010000031.1 GCA_023249795.1 Syntrophaceae bacterium | reverse complement strand
CGTATAAAGACAATGCAGCGCCTGGCCGCAGCGCATTCCGCGCATGGCATCCGCGGATCGACCCGACAAGGCGGCCGCAAAGCTGTTCGCCTTGTGAATCCTTCCCGCCCCATCGATGAGAATCATGATCAGCGGTGCATTTTCATAGATCGCAATCAACTCTTCCGAGGCCTCCTCTTTTGCCATACGGTTATTCCGCAGATCGAGAGCCGCTCCGACCGCCAAAGGAAGCCTCGCGATGCGCTCCTTGATAATGTAGTCCGTGGCTCCGGCTTTCATGCAGGCCACGGCCGTCTCCTCGTTCATTGATCCTGTCAGCAGGATAAAGGGAAGATGGGGATCGTACGCCAGAGAAAGTTGCAGGGCCTGCATGCCGTCGAACTCCGGCATGGCGTAATCCGAAATGATCAGGTGCGGTCTGAAATCCTCAAGCGCCCGGAGGAACGCATCTTTCGTATCCACCCTCATGGACTTAAAGAGAATCCCTCCTTTACGAAGCTCCCGCTCCGCCAATTCCGCATCCGTGGGAAGGTCTTCCACCATCAGGATGCGCAGGGAACCATCCGTTTCTATCGTCATAGCCTCCATGTCCTCATATCTTTGGGGGTTGATTGAACAGCAGCCAGTAAAAGCCAAGGGTCCTGACCGATTCAACGAAATTCTTAAAATCAACCGGCTTGACGATATAGCTGTTCACGCCCAGCCGGTAACTCTCAACGACGTCCGACTCCTCCTGGGAGGAAGTGAGCACGACCACGGGGATAGTCCTGGTTCGAGGATCTCTCTTCAGCGTCCGCAGTACCTCCAGTCCATCCACTTTGGGCAGTTTCAAATCCAGAAGGACCACCCTTGGGGCGTCCTCAATGGCCCGGTCGCTGAAGGCGCCCCTGGCAAAAATAAAATCCAGGGCCTCTTCACCGTTGGTGGCGACAACGATCCTGTTCGTAAAATTGTTCTTTTTCAATGCCCGCAAGGCCAATTCCGCATCATGGGGGTTGTCCTCGACCAATAGAATCTCCACCGATTCAACCTGATTCATGGTTTGTCTCCCTCCGGGGCAATGAAAAAGAAAAAATCGCCCCCCCGTTAACTTTTCCCTCCGCCCAAACGCGACCGCCGTGACGATCGATGATCCGCTGGACGATGGCCAGGCCGACGCCGGTTCCTTCAAATTCGGTATCCTTGTGCAACCGCTGGAAGACTCCAAAGAGCTTATGGGTATAAGCGGGATTAAAGCCGACGCCGGAGTCTTTCACGAAGTAGACGGCCATCCCTTGTTCGGTGTGTCCGCCAATTTCGATTCGGCGTTCCTCCTTCGGCATGGTATATTTTACGGCGTTGCTGAGTAAATTGTACCACACTTGCCGCATCAGACTCGGGTCGCCGCAGGCAACGGGCAAAGGCGTGACGGAAAAGGAAAACTTCTGTCGGATTTCGGCGGACGCGACCTCGTGATAGATCGAGCCGGCCAATGCAGTCATGTCAATTCGGGAAATGCGCACGTCACCCCGGGACGCCCGCGAGAGGGCCAGCAGGTCGGTAATCAGATGATCCATCTTTTTCGCGTTGGCGCAGATGATATTCAGGAGACGGTCGGCCTCGGCATCAATTTTTCCGGAGTATTCTTCCAGAACAATCTGCGAATAACCGTCTATCGCCCGCAATGGCGCACGCAGGTCGTGCGAAACGGAATAAGCGAAAGCCTCGAGTTCCTTGTTGGCGGCTTCGAGTTGGGCCGTACGGTTTCTTACCCTCTCCTCCAACTCGCTGTTGAGCATCTGAACTTCGATCTCACGGTTCTTGCGTTCCGTAATATTGTCGAATACGGCAATGAAATAACCCTTCTCCGGGCTGTACGCGGCAACGGAGAACCATCTCCCCAAAGGCGCCACATATTCCTCGAACCGTTCCGACATGCCGGTCAGGGCGACCCTTCCATAGATCTCTAACAACCCGGGATTGGATTCCATGAGGCCCGGAATGAGCTCGCTGACGTTCTTGCCGACCACGTTCTCCATCCCCGTCAGGATAGAGAACGATTTATTGACATCGAGATAGAGGAAGTCCCGCGGCGACTCGCCGTCAAATATCATCCGGCAGTAGGCATACCCTTCCAGCATGTTCTCAAACAGGGAGCGGTATCGCCGTTCACTCTTCCGCACCGCTCCATCCGCACGCACCCGCTGGATGGTCGTTCCCAACTGCATCGCCGCCTTTTCCAGAATTTCGACCATCCTGAGCGGAACCATGTTCTCCCGATGGTCCGCCACATGGATCAAACCCAGTGTCCGGTTTTCCATCCGAAACGGAACCAGCGCCACGGACTCGTACCCCTCCCGGTTGCATTCATTCCGCGTTGTCCCTTTCTCCTCTTCCGAAACGGTCGCCAGAAAGCGGGTCGTGGCATTCATAAAGAATGATCCGCCTTCCGAATAGAACGGCAATTTCGGATCGACGGCGCCGGTGATCACGTTGATGCACATGCAATGGTCCGACACAATGGAAAGAGGATTTTCCAGTTCGAAGAATTTCCGGCTGAATCCTTCATAGGCCTGGTAAGGAATCCCGCCCTCATCATCGAGGACGCGGATTCCAACGGCTTCGCATCCGGTAATGCTCTTGATTTCTGATACATACTCCTCGAGCAGCGGCTGCATTTCCGTGTGGTTGTGGACAATCTCGAGAAAGCGATGCGAAATTCGCGACGCCTCTTCCGCCTGCGCGCTCTCGGCCTCTTTTTCGGCAAACTCCATCGCAAAGGAGATGTCCATGGCCATCTCGTCCAGGAGTCTGAGTTCCGCCTCGTCGAAGTGATCCGGGTTATCGGCATAGAGATTCACCAGTCCCCGAATCCTGCCGAAAACCAGGAGCGGAAAAGAGGCCGATGAACGGAAGCCAAGTTCGTGGGCAATCTTCTGGCACGGAGCCGGGTCGTCCGTCAGCCCGATCGTTTTGCAAATGGCGTGCTTTTTTTCCCGCAGGGCATTGTCAATCGGGCAAAAAACCGAAGGCCGGTCCTTCAATGAAATGTCCATCTCGTTCAGAAAACCCTCGGACCTGCCGGCATGGGCAACCACCCTGATCTCCTGGGACGGCTCGTCAAGAAGGCCGATCCATGCGAGAGAGAAGTTCCCTTTTTCCACGGCGATCCGGCAAGCTTCATCGAAAAGCGTTTGAGGCTCGCGGATGCGGACGATGGCCTGATTGATATCGCTCAAAACAGAAAGCACTCGGTTCAGCCTGCGGATGTCTTCCTCGGCCTGTTTGCGTTTTGTTATGTCAACCACAATGGAGAGTATCGCGTTTGTTCGGCCTCCGGCATCTCGCAAGGCAGTCGTCGAGAAGCTTACCGCAACCCGCTCACCATCTTTGCGCACACATTCCGTCTCGACGTCAACGGGGGTCCGGCCGTCCATGATGAGTCGGCGTGCCTTTCCGACGTCATCGGCCCTTTCAGGCGGGAAGACGGGATTCTGTTTGCCGACGGCTTCATCGGATCTCCAGCCGAATGTTCTTTCCGCCGCGCTGTTCCATAACGTGACCTTCCCCTCGGGGTCGGTGACGATGATGGACACGGGAGAGGTCTCAACAATCGTCCGCTGTATCTCCATGCTTTCCCGCAGGGCTTCGGCGGCCTCGTATTTCTCCCGATAAAGGCGGGCGCGCTGGTGCCGCCAGATCAACCCCATGACGGCGCCCGCTCCCAAAAGCAAAACGCCGACGAGCAGAACCACAATCCACAGCCTTTCCCGAAGCGGCGCATAAACTTCGGAGACATCCATCCGGGCGACAAGGAACCAGGGGGAATCGGGAATATCGCCTACATATGCCACTACGGGAACGCCGCGATAATCCGGGCCTTCGACGATCCCGGTCCTGCCCATCGTCGCCTGGAAGGCCGGCATGCCCCTGCTGCCAGAGGAGACCCGCAACTTGAGCGCGGTATTCTTCTGGAATCGGAGCTCATTCAGAAATACGACTTCATTCCCCTCGCGGCGGACAATCAGGGTTTCCGCCGTCCGGCTTGGCGTCGGCCAGCGACTGATAAGAGGATAAAGATACTTCTCGGGATCGATGCGCATGGCAAGGATCCCGATTGTATTCCTGTTGTCTTTATTGAAAACAGGGACAAGCATATTCAGGTAAACCTTCCCGTCCCTCTCACCGCGATAGAAATCCTCGAACACAATCTTGCCGGACCGCAACACTTCAGAAGCCCTCCGTGAATGAGCGGTAGTGGCCGGCGTCCGTGTTTCGGGAACGGATATCCGCTCTCTGTTACCGACATCGCTCAGGCAGAGGCGGTCATATTGATAGGCCGTCCGAACCCGCTGCATCCACGCGCGAAGCTGTTTCTCTGCTTCCCGATCATTCGGGTGATTGAGATAACGTTCCGCCAGCAGGGAAAAAACCGCATTCTTGTAAAACACGGAGGCATCGCTCAGACGCTCCTTTCTCCACTGCCTTATTTCGCCTGTTTTCAGCTCCGCAATGGCGGCAAGCTGGCGCTCCACTTCGGTTCGGTAATGTCTTTCTATGTTGCGATAATAATAGTGCCCGGCTGTGACAATGCCCAGGGTCAAGAGAATGAAAACCAGAAGAAGGGAATACGAAGCGCGTGTGGCCACGGGTACAGTCAGTTTGCCGGGTTGAACGGCCTGTTTTCGAACCATTGCCGCAAGCGAAATCCCCAAAGCAACGAAAGCAAGACTTGTCGGCAACGCGAGTGGAATGAAACTTCCGCCATAGAGGAAGGGGGTCCCTACGAAATAGGAAAGGGCGAAGACGTAGTTGGCTGCAATGACGAGGGAAGCCAAACCGAAAGCAACTCCCTTTCGCCCGCGGCCGCCGACGGCTGATGAAAGAGATGCCAATAATGACGACCCGGCAAACACAAACGAGAGCGCCGTCACCGGCGACATATGGCCTACCGGCGCTCCGTCCCAAAGCCCGGCAATGGAGAGGCCCAGATGCTCAACGCTCGGATAGAGACCCTGGAAGGAGAGACAGAACAGCAGCGTTGCAGCCAGCGCGCTGAAGGCGCCGACGGCCATGCAGATCCAACGCACGGTACGGTTTTGAGGAAAACGGGCCCGAAAAAAAGTCGCGGTTCCAAGCAATCCGAACAGCAGCGCCGTGCTCGGAGCCATCGGTATCAGGTGCGACCCGAAACTGGTCCAAAAAGGAATTGCAAGGATCCACCCAAGCAATGCCACGAATCCGAAACCGGCTGCAAGGATTCCGCATCCTTGTGAGAGAGCATCCGTCAAACCGTCCGCCCTGCTCCAGAAATTGTTCATAAACGAATCCCCTCCTTTATGTCCCTTTCCCGAATGGCCGTCAAAGTCAGGGAAATTATGGATTCCCGTTCAGATCATGTATTCCCCATGCCAAAGCTCATTTGTCGCGCCTCATGTACGCCTCTTAAGATGACTTTATGGCTCATCCTTATCCCTGTTCGTGAAGTTCAATGTTCTGCATAACCGCCTGCAATGACGCAAGCCCGAATTGCCGAATCAATGCGGACTCAGGTCTCGGAATCAAGCACGGCCGCTGCCTTATTTCTGAACAGGATAGGCGGCTTTGCGCTCGCGCGCTTCAAACCCGATTCGCCGGCGCGGCTTTTCGGGAGGGGGCATAAGCTGGCGGATGGCATCGAAGACGACCTTGAATTGGTCGTCATACTTATTCTCAAGGGTATTCAATTTACGGGCAAGATCGGCATGGGAAGCCATCGCTTCGCGCATCTGTATGAATGTGCGAATGATCTGAATGCTGGCATGGACGGCACGACCAGACTTCAAAACATTTGCCGCCATTAAGGCACCGTGTTCGGTAAACGCATTTGGCAGAGATGAAGAAAAGCGCAAACGTGAAAGGTGGTCACAAATTGTGACCACCTCCGCTTTTTCGGTTGGGGTCAAAATAAACATAAAATCGGGAGGGAAACGTTCAATATTTCTTCTTACGGCCTGATTCAGGACTTTTGTTGAAACACCGTAAAGAGCGGCCAGATCCGCATCCAATATCGCCCGCTGACCTCGGATATTTAAAATAGCTTTCAGTATGCGTTCCATCGGTATCAAATCGCCGATCATGGCTTCCTCTTCAATAGCGACGTTAACGGCTCTGTTTATTCCATCGTTCTCAGTCTATATAATATCGACTGATTTGAAATACATATAAATCTTTTGAGCTGTTTATTGCAATCATTTTTCTTGGCCCGCGGGCAAAAACAAACGCCAAAGTCGTCATTACCGTAAAGGCAGCCGAAATCGAACCGGATGCCGGATCAAGCCCGGCATGACCGGGAGCGCTGCCCTCGCCTACCGCTCGCCGCCCATTTCGAGCATCAGCTTCGTCAGGTCACGGATCCGGTCCCGGAGTTCCGCCGCCCGCTCGAACTCCAGCGCTTTGGCGGCCTGCTTCATCTCCTCTTTCAATTTCCGGATCACCGCCGGAAGCTCCTTCTCGGAACCATAGGCCGCCGCCTCTTCCGAGACGGTCGGCACGGTCACGTAATCGGCCTCATAGACGGAGCCAAGGATTTGCCGGATCTCCGTTTTGATGCTCTGCGGCGTGATCCCGTGCTCCTCGTTGAATTTCGCCTGTATGAGCCGCCGCCGCTTGGTTTCGTCGAGACAGGTCCGGATCGCATCGGTGATCGTGTCGGCGTACATGATCACCTGCCCCGCCACATTCCGCGCCGCCCGGCCGCTCGTCTGGATCAGCGAACGCGCGGAGCGGAGAAACCCCTCCTTGTCGGCGTCGAGGATCGCGACGAGGGAGACCTCCGGAATGTCGAGACCCTCGCGCAGGAGGTTAACGCCGATGAGGCAGTCGAACTCACCCATTCGGAGGTCGCGGATGATCTCCACCCGTTCGAGAGTACGGATGTCCGAATGGAGATACTTCACCCGGACGCCCAGCTCCTCGTAATAAGCGGTCAGGTTCTCCGCCATCCGCTTCGTCAGGGTCGTCACCAGAACGCGCTCGCCCCGCTCGGCCCGCTCCCGGATCTCCGCGAGGAGATCATCCACCTGGCCGGTCACCGGCTTTACGACGATCTCCGGGTCCATGAGCCCCGTCGGCCGGATGATCTGTTCCACGACCCGCCCGCCGGCCTTCCCCAATTCGTAGGCCGCGGGGGTCGCGGAGACGCAGATCCGCTGGTTCGGAAAGGCGTCGAACTCCTCGAACCGGAGCGGCCGGTTGTCGAGGGCGGACGGGAGGCGGAAGCCATAATTGATAAGGGTCTCCTTCCGCGCCCGATCGCCCCGGTACATTCCGTTGAGTTGGGGGATCGTCGCGTGGCTCTCGTCGATAATGACGAGGGCGTCCTTCGGAAAGTATTCCATCAGCGTCGGGGGCGGCTGGCCTGGTTTGCGTCCGGTCAGGTGGCGGGAGTAGTTCTCGATGCCCGAGCAGTAGCCCATCTCCTCCATCATCTCAATGTCGAAATGGGTGCGCTGCTCCAGGCGCTGCGCCTCGAGGAGCTTGTTTTCCGCATTCAGCTCCCGAAGCCTCTCGCCCAACTCCACGCGGATGGCGCCGATCGCCCGTTTGAGGTTCTCCTGCGTCGTCACGAAGTGTCTGCCGGGATAGACCGCCGTCCGCCGGAGCGTTTCCAATTTCTTCCCCCGGAGGGGATCGACGATGGAAATCGCCTCCACCGTGTCGCCGAAAAACTCGACGCGAATCGCCCTCTCTTCCTCATACGGAGGGAAGATCTCGACGACGTCGCCCCGGACGCGGAAGGTCCCGCGGTGGAAATCGATATCGTTGCGATCGTACTGGATCTCGACGAGGCGCGCGAGCATCTTGTCCCTTCCGATCTCCATCCCCACTTCGAGAAGGATGAGCATCCCCTGGTAAGCCTCCGGGGAGCCGATGCCGTAGATGCAGGAGACGCTGGCCACAATGATGACGTCCCGTCGATCCAGAAGGAAGTGAGTCGCCGCGTGGCGGAGCTTGTCGATCTCATCGTTGATCGCGGAGTCCTTCTCGATGTAGGTGTCGGTGCTGGGGATGTAGGCCTCGGGCTGGTAATAGTCGTAATAGCTGACGAAGTAGGCGACGGCGTTTTCAGGAAAGAGGGATTTGAACTCCCCGTAGAGCTGGGCGGCAAGGGTTTTGTTGTGGGCAATGACGAGGGCGGGCCGGTCCACGGCGGCAATCACGTTCGCCATCGTGAAGGTCTTCCCGGAGCCGGTTACGCCGAGGAGAACTTGGTGCTGCTCGCCGCTTTCCAGCCCCTTGACGAGGCTGGCTATCGCCTGCGGCTGATCCCCGCTCGGCTGAAAATCGCTGACCAGACGAAACCCGCCCATGAACACCTCCACCGGCCTGTGGAAAAAGTTGTTTTGCAGGCTATTTAAAAATGTCTGGATGCAAGGTCCCCGATATCCTTAAAGCCGTGAGGCGTGCCGTTGACGTACGTTGAACGGCGAAGGATGAGGGAAACGCAGCAGACGGGCGTTGTTCAACAGCTTGTCGCATCCTGTCACAATTCCCGGAGGATGGCAAGAAAGTGATCGCAAACCGGCGGTTATGAAGGGGCGCCCGATGGGCGCGAGGGGCTCTCCCCTCCCGCCGTACGGTCTATGCGAACAGGTTTCCGAAGAAGAATCCCAGGACCATCAGTCCGCCCAGCAGCGTTCCGGCGATGACCATGCCGGATATCTTGTTCGCATCGATCTTCTGGTTCAGGTCCGTCTCGGATAAAGCCAACCCCAGAAGGATAAATAGGCCGATGACAAATATCCCGTGGGTGATCCAGTGATGGCCGGAAAAGGATTTCATCCAGGCCATCAGAGATGGAGACGTCTCTTTGACAATGAGCAGCAGGCCGTTGAAAATGCTCGCGATCAAAAAAGATACGCCGAATCCGACGGACAACTTATCCAATGGCTGATTTTCGGATCTCTTTTCCATGTTATCTCCCTCCCATCAGGCTCATCTTGACCCCTTTTGTGATCATTGCTCCGAAACCTTCCATCCCCAACCCCAGAACCACGATCGTCAAGGCGATCACGATGGTCAGATTCCGGATTTTCCTCTCCTTGAAAACCGGGTTGCGGAAAACGACAATCGGAAGCAGGATGCTCAAAAGGATCAGCATAAAGAAAAAATGTTCCTTGGTTTCCATGAAAAACGTATGGGACCATTTCCAGGGTCCGGCCAGGATGATCGATTTATCGCTGTTGCTGACGGCGACGCCGTAATAGACGACGTACCACCATCCCCCGATCAGGTAGGAGAGCCACAGGAAAATCGTTGTCCCGATACTGGCCAGTTTCATTCGGCGCCAGTTCGCCTCACTGCTGTTTGCCGCCTCCGCGGCAACCCAGAGGGCGCACAGAATCCCGAATACGCCGAACATGACGTGGGGCATTGTCGTCAATTCCTTCCACATATTTGCACCTCCATTTTCCCTTCTTGCCGGTTGTTTCCGTGCACGCTGTCGATCTGTGACACCCGCCTGATCTGATTTTAGAGCTTTCCAAAGGAAATTGAATTGTTAGCCGAATGATACCCCTGTGTGAAGATTTGTCAACAGAAAATAGTGCAAGATCAGTCTTGTGCACTTGTGAAAAGGTCTCTCTTCATCGATAAGCAGAAGTCCACGCCAACTCCTCCGCTATCCGCAGCATGCCGTCTTCTTCGGAGCGGAGGAAGAGCATCCGGAATCGCTTGGACCGCAACAGGGCTGATCCGTCCGCCCCAGCATGGCGCCGATCACGGCCGCCGCGCAACCGACGCCCGGCTTCACGGAGATGGCGCCGGACGGACAATTCCGGCTGCACGCGCCGCACTCCATGCATGCATCGCGATTCCGGATTTCGACGTGCCGGTTGTTCATTTGAAACACCGCGTGGGGACAAACCTCCAGGCACATCCCGCAGCCGGTGCATTTGGCTGCATCGAGCTTCAAGGTCGCCACATCTTCGAGGTAGATCGGTCGATTCATCCATATCCTCCTAAGCAATGATACGCGATACGGTCCATATGACGAGGCCGCTCAGCGCCATGACGATCTCCAGGGGAAGCGCCCACCGCATCTCCCGGTTCACGCCCGAGGGCGAGGTGTAGGTGGAACACCCGGTAAAATTCATGGCGAGGTAGGCCGTAACGGCCGGGATAATCAGCAGCCACGCCAGAGAGGCTAACCGTCCCGCCCACATAGACAGATCATAGCGCTGCGAGGCAAGCAGGATGATGAGCGCCACGGCCGCACCGAGCCAGAGGCCCTTCGTTGAAAAAGCCCGTCCGGGAAGATAGGGCAAGAGCAGGGGATTGAGAATGGTCCCCGCCACAACCGCGCTGAAAAATGCAATGACGGCAAACGATCCGTGCACAGCCGCGTTCGCCCAGAAGCCATCGGGGCCGCCGATGCCTGCAAGGAGGAACAGGATGGGCGCGATGATCAGCGACGGCTTCATGGCCTCCACCAGCTCGACCGGAATGAGGACCGCCCTTTCTTTCAGCGTAAAGCCCTTGAGACGCATCGCTTCAGTGGCCCTGCAACCGGCATCCAGATAGGCCGGAAGATCCCCGGCCTCGATCGGACCGTAGCGAACGCCGAAACCGGAGAGCTTCTTGACCGTATGAACGGCTACGCCCGGCGCCC
>JAHFBU010000250.1 GCA_023249795.1 Syntrophaceae bacterium | reverse complement strand
AACCTGCCACCCGGAACTGCTTGAGTTTCGGGATCATCCCGAGAGGGGTTATGTTGCCGAGAGGCGAGATGACATTTACCGTGTCCCCCACGTACAGGCCGAGGTTTTTGGCCAACTCCTTGCCGATTATGAGACCGGGTCGGGGGGGGGCGGCGTCGGCAAGCGGAGCCTGAGACTTCGCATCCAGATCGGCAAGTTTCCCCTCCTTGATGGATTTATAGAGATTGGTCACCTGCGGGTCCGTCTTCGTATCGATGCCGCGGAGGACAACACCTGAAACGTTTTTCCCTGAGGAGATCATTACCTGGCTGTAAATGAAAGGGGTTGCCGCAATGACGCCTTTGAAGCCCTTCAACCTGTCGATAAGGGCACTGTAATTATCGATCCCCTCATTCGACCTGAGAACCACTATATGGGCATTGGTCCCGAGTATCTTATCCTTCAGATCTTCCTCGAAACCGGTCATCACCGCCAGAACGATGATGAGTGCCATCACTCCCAGCGCGACACCCGCGGTGGAGATGAGGGTTATAATGGAAATGAAGGCTGATTTACGCTTGGCTTTAAGGTAGCGCAGCCCGACAAACAGTTCATAGGGCATATAATTCTTTTCCAAAAACGCGGATTTTTCGCAAGATCAAGGCTGTCGAGCGATGCGCGGAGGCGTGCCGGAAGCACGCCGCACAAGCAATCGTGAAGACTTACGCAGAGATTGCGGAAAAGCCGCGTTTTATCATTTTTCTTTCCTGAGCAGGGGGAACAGGATTACATCCCTGATGGACGGCGAGTCGGTCAGCAGCATCACCAGCCGGTCGATGCCGATCCCTTCTCCGGCGGTAGGCGGCATGCCGTATTCCAGTGCCCGTATATAGTCCTCATCCATGTAGTGGGCCTCTTCATCACCCTTGGCCTTTTCCGCAACCTGGGCCAGAAACCGCTCCTTCTGGTCTCGTGGATCATTCAACTCGGAGAAGCCGTTGGCCATCTCGCGCCCGACGCAATATAACTCGAACCGGTCGACAATAGCGGGATCATGGTCGTTCTTCCGGGAAAGGGGCGAAACTTCGGTTGGGTAAGAGGTTATAAAGGTCGGCTGTATCAGCCTGGTCTCGGCAACCTCTTCGAAAATCTCGATAATGAGCTTACCATAGCCTATTTCCGGGGGGAGGTCCAGACCAAGGCTCTGGGCATAGGCATAGGCAAGGTCACGGTCGGCAAGGGAACGGGCGTCGATATCACCATGCTCCAGAATCGCCTCCTGCACGGTGAGCCGCTTCCAGGGACGCTGGAAGCTGATCCGCTCCCCCTGGTAGGTGAATTCGAGGGATCCGAAAAGCTCCCGGGCCACGTGACAATGCAGTTCTTCCGTAAAATCCATCAGGTCTTCGAAGGTAGCATAAGCCTGGTAGAATTCCATCATGGTGAATTCCGGGTTATGGCGGATGGAAATCCCTTCATTCCTGAAGTTGCGGTTGATCTCGAAAACCCGCTCAAAACCGCCGACCACGAGCCGCTTAAGGTAGAGCTCGGGGGCTATGCGCATGAAGAGCTCCATGTCCAGGGCGTTATGATGGGTCACGAAGGGACGTGCCGTCGCGCCGCCCGGTATGGGCTGCATCATCGGGGTCTCCACTTCCAGGAAGTCGCGGGAGATCATGAACGCACGGATCAGGTTGATGATTCGAGAACGCTTGAAGAATACTTCCCGCACATCGGGATTGACGATGAGGTCCACATAACGCTGGCGGTAGCGGGTTTCCACGTCGGTCAGGCCGTGGAATTTTTCCGGAAGGGGAAGAAGGGACTTGGTGAGGAGCCGTATCGCCGTTACATGGAGGGAAAGCTCGCCGGTCTTGGTCCGGAACGGGATCCCCGTGGCCCCGATAATATCGCCGATATCGAAGGAATCAAAGGCTTCGAAGGCCTCGTCTCCTATTGCATCCTTTTTTACGTAGAGCTGCATCCGGCCTTTCCGGTCCTGCAGTTGGATGAAGGCGGCCTTGCCAAAAGATCGGCGGGCCACGATGCGCCCGGCAACAACAAATACCTGCGGGGCGTCTTCAATGGTTTCACGACTGCCATAAACCGCAAACAGGTCAGCCGAGGTATGCTCCGCCTTGTAATCGTTGGGGTAGGGATTGATGCCTGCCTCCCAAAGCGCATCAAGCTTCCGCCTTCTCTGCAACAACAATTCGCTTAATTCTTCCATGGACCCGTTTGCCCTTTCTCTCGACAACTCATCCGAACATTTTCCCAAACTGGCAAAATAGCTTATTTGGCTGGCTTAAGTCAAGCAAAAAGGGGGTTACCCGACTGCCGCTCAGGGATGGCGTAAGGTGTTATTTTTAAGGACATTTCGGACGGTTCCAGGAAGGATAATTCGGGGAGGATTAATGAAGACGGCAGAGTGATCTATTCGCTTGTAAAAACCTGTTTCAGCCCGCTCAAAAAGCTTCGGCGTTCGCCGGCATCTGGCAGTGTGCGAGTTGCCTAGTTAGAGATAGCCGTTGAACAGGTCCCTGTTATCCGCGGCCAGAAGATCAGTTGCATCTTCAGTGGACAGGGGCCGGCTGAACAAGAATCCCTGGCCTTCGTCGCATTGCAGGGAACGGAGGAATTTGAGCTGGTCCACGGTTTCCACCCCTTCCGCCATGACATGTATGTTCAGACTGTGGGCAAGGGCTATAATGGCCCGCGAGATCGTCGCGTTGTTCCGGTCGGTGGTAACGAATTCAATGAAAGACTTGTCGATTTTCAGCCTGCTGATGGAAAAATGGCGCAGATAGGAGAGTGAAGAATACCCCGTGCCAAAATCATCGATGGCCAGATGGACCCCCATCCGGTTGAGCTTCTTGAGAATGGCGGCGGTCGCCGTCACGTCCTT
>JAHFBU010000249.1 GCA_023249795.1 Syntrophaceae bacterium | reverse complement strand
GACACCCACACCTCAGGAGGTCGTCATGATTGTGGATGAAACCATCCGCGGGGAAATTCGGAAGCGGCTAAGCGGAGAGTGCCTCTTCGACGAACCGGCCGCGCGCCATACCTCGATCGGCGTCGGCGGGAAGATCGATCTCCTGCTCTTCCCGCGGGACGCCCAGGAGCTCCGGGAGGTCGTCGGTTTTCTCAGGGAGCGGGAGATCCCGTTTCTCCCGGTCGGCAACTGGACCAACCTGATCGTCCTGGACGGAGGCTACAGAGGCGCGCTTGTTTCACTTGCGCGCCTGCGCTCCTTAAGTCTCCGGGATGATGGACACAACGGCGTTCGTCTTCTCGCCGAAGCCGGCTGTCCGCTGTCCGAGCTGGTCAGCCTCTCGGCGCGCGAAGCGCTTGCCGGGATGGAGTTCTGCGCCGGAATCCCCGGCAGCGTGGGCGGCGCCGTCCGGATGAACGCCGGGGCCTACGGGGGGGAGATCAAGGAGATCGTAGAATCCGTCATCGTTCTCGATGCCTCGGGCGCGACCCGCGCCGACGCGCGGGAGGAGCTTCGTTTTGCATACAGAAATCTTGACTTGCCGGCGGAAACGATTATCATCGGCGCGGCATTTCGTCTGTGGCGGGACGACGGGGAAAAGATCGCCGGGCGCATCCGGGAGATCGTGGCGATGAGGAAGGAAAAGCACCCGCTTGAATTCCGGAATGCCGGCTCCATCTTCAAAAACCCGCGGAATTGCCCCGCCGGAAGGCTCATCGAAGAGGCCGGGCTCAAGGGAACCCGGATCGGCGACGCCCAGGTCTCGGCAAAACACGGGAATTTCATCGTCAACCGGGGGCAGGCGACCGCGGAGGAGATTGTCCGCCTGATCGTCGTGATCCGGCAGCGGGTTTTTGAAAACAGCGGGCATAACCTTGAACCGGAAGTGAAGATCATCGGAGAGTGAAGAGTAAACGGGCCGACCTATGAAGAAACCTTTCCGCATGCAAATGGAAGCGAAAAAAAACCGGATGAGACGCCGCGCGGGGGATGTCCTGCGCGAAACCGGCATGGCCTTCCTTCTGATCGGCGCCATCGTCCTCGTCACGACGGTGCTGGTGATCGGCTACGACCAGATACTCCGTTGCCCCATTCTGGGCATCCGGGAGACCGTCGTGAAAGGTTGCAAGGAGCTGACCGAAAAAGAGATCCTGACGCTGGCCTCCGTCCACCCCACGGCAAACCTGCTGACGATCAACCAGGATGCCATCGCCCGACGGATCAGGGTGAACCCCTGGGTCCGGGATGTCTTCGTCGGCGGAGAGTTTCCCAACCGGCTGGTCATCGCCGTGCGGGAAAGGAAGCCGGTCGCCCTTCTCGACAAGGGTGACGGGCTGCTGCTGGTGGACGACGAAGGCGCCCTCTTCAAGAAACTCGAAACCGGGGAGGAGTCGGATCTTCCGGTTCTGACGGGCTGTGTCCGGGAGGGGACCCTCGACGAAGCGCTGGTGAAGAAGTCCCTCGCCCTCCTACGCGATCTGGCGAGGATCAAGAACGGCCCCGATATCGGCAAGGTGTCGGAGATCCATGGGAACGAGACCTTCGGATTCTCGCTGTTCGCCGACTCGGGCCTCTGCCTGCAACTGGGCTTCGACGGATATGAAAACAAGATCAAGCGGCTGACCGCCATCATGGCCGATCTGGACCGAAAGAATCTGAAAACGGGCTTTCTGCTGATCGACCTGAGCAACCCCGAGAAGATCAACGTCCAGAAGCGCAACATCCCTGAACTGGCAAAACCCGAAAAGCCCGAGCCGGCGGGTGCCGGGAAGGAACTCCGAATGTAGGGAAACCGCAACACTCCCGTCATTGGGAATCTACACGCTTTGTCATTCCCGCGAACGCGAGAATGACAACCGAAAAATAGGTTTGGAGGATCCATGCGTAAAAGAGAAGCGGTCATTGTCGGTCTGGACATCGGAACGACAAAAACTTGCGCGATCGTCGCTGAAGTCCGGGAAAACGGGGTCGACATCATCGGCATCGGCTCCCACCCCTCGGAGGGGCTGCGAAAAGGGGTCGTGGTCAACATCGAGAGCACCGTTGAATCGATCAAGCGGGCTGTGGAAGAGGCGGAGCGAACCTCCGGCTGCGAGATCCGTTCGGTCTATGTCGGCATCGGCGGCGGCCACATCCGGGGGCAAAACAGCCTGGGCATCGTGGCGGTCAAAGGGCGCGAGGTGGCAGATGACGACGTCGAGCGGGCGACCGACGCCGCCAGGGCCATCGCGATCCCGCTGGACCGGCAGATCCTTCACACCCTGTCCCAGTACTACCTCGTCGATGAACAGGACGGCATCCGGGACCCGGTCGGCATGGCGGGCGTCCGCCTGGAGGCCAAGGTCCATGTCGTGACCGGCGCCGTCACCTCCATCCAGAACATCATAAAGTCGGTCAACCGCGTGGGGCTCGACATCAACGAGATCGTGCTGGAGCAGATCGCCGCAAGCGAGGCGGTTTTGAGCGACGATGAAAAGGCTCTCGGCGTTGCGCTGATCGATATCGGCGGCGGAACGACGGATATCGCGATCTTCTCGGAGGGGGGCATCAAACACACGGCGGTTCTGCCGGTCGGAGGCAATTACGTCACAAGCGACATCGCCACGGGCCTGAGAACACCTCTGGCCGAGGCGGAGAGGATCAAGATCAAGTACGGCTGCGCCTTCATGCCGCTGATCCCCAAAGATGAAACCATCGAGGTTCCCAGCGTCGGAGGCAGGGAGCCGCGGGAGGTTTCCCGGCAGATCCTCGGCCGCATCATCGAGCCCCGCATGGATGAGATCCTCGGCATGGCCAGCAAGGAGATCATCCGCTCCGGCTGCGAGGACATCCTTGCCGCGGGCGTGGTCCTGACGGGCGGAGCGGCA
>JAHFBU010000248.1 GCA_023249795.1 Syntrophaceae bacterium | reverse complement strand
CGGAAATCTGCCTCGTATAGGCCTGGATCGCCGTCAGATCCGGCCCCCGGACACTGTACTGGATCGGGACCTGCCGCTGACCGCCGCCGATCATGGAGAAATCCTCCGCCGATACCTTGAGACCGGGAAACCGGCCCAGTTTCTGGCGGATCTCTTTTTTCAGATCCATCTGGCTCTTACTGCGTTGGCTCTTCGGAACGAGTCTGGTCATCATCAGCGCCCGGTTGACGTAGCCTCCGATACCAAGGATATAGTAGACTGCATCGACTTCCGGCATCGCCCTCAGGATCTTCTCGACAGGCCGGAAGAGTTCATCCGTCTTCTCCACGGAATAGTCGATGGGCGCCTCCAGCCGGACAAGGAACTGCCCCTGGTCCTCCGGGGGGACAAACTCCTTCCCCAGGTAGGTCGTCAGATAAAGGCTGCCTATAAAGAGGAGGAGGGCTCCAACCAGCATGAAACCGCGGTGGTTCAGGGAAAAAGCCAGAACGCGCCGGTAGCCTCCCTCCAATTTTTTATATCCCCCTTCGAACCCTTCCGCCAGCCGGTGGTGAACCTTCTTGACAGCCGGCACAGCCGCGTTTTCCCGCCTGATCATGACCCGTTTCAGAAAGATCGACGCGAGCATCGGCGTCAGGGTAAAGGAGACCAGCAGGGAGACGAGAACCGAAAAGACGACCGTCAGCGCGAACTGGAGAAAAAATCTCCCGATGATCCCCTTCATGAACGCCACCGGCAGGAAGATCGCCACGATGGCGAAGGTCGTCGCCATGACGGCAAGACCGATCTCCGAGGTTGCAAAGGTCGCCGCCTCGCGCGGTGCCATCCCCTCCTCGACGTGACGATAGATGTTCTCGATGACGATGATCGCATCGTCGATGAGGAGCCCGACGGAGAGCGTCAGCGCGAGCATCGTCATGTTGTTGAAGGTGAAGCCGAAGGCCCGGATCAGGGCAAAGGTGGCGATGATCGAGACCGGCAGGGCGACCGCACTGATGATCGTCGTCCGGAAGTTCCTGAGAAAGATAAAGACGGCGAGGATGGCGAAGAAGCTCCCGAGGATCAGATGCTTCTGCACCTCGGCGATGGATCTGCGGATGAACGTGGACTGGTCTATGGCGATGTTCAGCGTCATCCCGGGCGGAAGCGTCTTGTTGATTTTTACAATCTCCGCCTTAACCGCATCGACGACGGCGACGGTGTTCGTCCCCGACTGCTTCTGGACCCCCAATCCCACGGCCGGGATTCCATTGAAACGTACGATGGAGCGTCGTTCCTCCATCCCATCCTCAGCCTTCCCGATGTCCCGGAGACGGACGGGGGCGCCATTGGAGTAGGCGATCACCAGGTCGTTGAAGTCCGGAACATTGAGGAACTCCCCCTTGACCTTGACCGTGTATTCCTTGGAGAGGCTCTCGATCCGCCCGCCGGGAAGCTCGACGTTCTGCCGCTGGAGGGCGCCCATGACATCGTTTGCGGTGATGCCGAAGGCCCTGAGTTTACCGGCATCCAGCCAGACGCGCACCTGCCGCAACTGCAGGCCGCCCAGTTGGATGTCTCCGACGCCGTTGATCCGCTGGAGCTTCTCCTTCAGGACCTCATCGACGTAGGTGGAGAGTTCCCGAACCGATTTCTGCCCCGAGAGGTTCAGCCACATGACCGCCGTCGCATCGGGATCGACCTTGGCGATCCTGGGCTCGTCGATGTCCTGGGGCAGCTTGTTGCGGATCAGGGCGACCTTTTCCCGCACGTCCTGGACGGCAAGGTCGATGTTCCGCTCGAGGACAAACTCTATTGTGACACGGGAGTCCCCCTCGGTGCTGCTCGATGAGATCGATTTCACGCCGTTGATTGTATTGACCGCCCCCTCGATCTTGTCGGTGACATCCACGTCGATGACTTCAGGGCTCGCCCCATTCAGGTGGGTGGAAATCGTCACAATCGGAAAATCGACCTTCGGGAAAAGGTCCACGCCGATTTCCGGATAGCTGACCGCACCGAGGACCACCAGCGCCATGATGACCATGGTCGCGAAAACCGGCCTTTTGACCGAGGTATCAGCGAGCCACATGGACCAGCACCCCTTCCATCAGATTGTTCTGTCCCACGACCACGACGGTCTCCCCAGCCTTCAACCCTTCGACGATCTCCATGAACTCCCCGTATTTCCGTCCGAGCCGGACTTTTCGCTCCTTTGCCCGGTTCCCCTCGACGACAAAGAGCTTGGTCGCGGCGTTATCATAGAGAAGCGCCGTGATGGGTGCAATAACCGTGTTCCGCGGCATCCCGGTGTAGAGGGTCACCCGGGCGAAAAAACCGGGTTTAAGGCTCCGGTCGGGGTTGGCCACCACAGCCTCGACCTGGAGGGAACGGGTCTGCTCCTCGAGGCCGGGATAGATCGTCTTCAATTGACCGCGGAATTCGCGCCCCGGAAAGGCATCGACGAAAAAGGCCACATCCTGACCCGCGCGAAGGCCTCCCACATCCTTCTCCGAAACGGTAAAGGAGAGTTTCAACAGATCCGTCCGGATGATCGAAACCAGAAACGTGCCGTTGCGGATATAGTCCCCCGCGGTGACCTTCTTCTCTTTGATGCTGCCGGCCATGGGGGCAAAGATCTTCGTCTTGGTCAATTTCTCCTTCGCCAGATCGAGCCCCGACATGGCCCGTTCCACATCCCCCTGGGAAACGGCGAGACGCGCGACAACATCATCAAACTGCTGCTTCGTGACCAGTTCCTCCCGGTAGAGGGCCTCCTTGCGCTGATAATCGAGTTTCGCATTGGCCAGGCCCGCCTGCGCCTGCTTCAGCATGGCGGTCGCCTGTTCCTCGGCAAGCCGGTAATCGGTCTCTTTGATCTCGGCGACGAGCTGGCCGCGGGAGACGGAGAAACCTTGATCGACGTGGATCGTC
>JAHFBU010000247.1 GCA_023249795.1 Syntrophaceae bacterium | reverse complement strand
GCTCTTGGACATCTTGCTCTGATCGACGTTCCAGTAGCCGTGCACGTTCAGGTGGCGGTAGGGTTCGATTCCGGCCGCCTTGAGCATCGTGGGCCAGTAGATCCCGTGGGGCTTCAGGATGTCCTTGGCGATCAGGTGCTGCGCGACCGGCCAGAATGTCTCAAAATTATCGCCATCCGGATAACCGACCGCCGTGATGTAATTGATCAGCGCGTCGAACCAGACGTAGGTCACGTAATTCTCGTCGAACGGCAGCGTGATCCCCCAGGTGAGGCGGCTCTTCGGACGGGAGATGCAGAGGTCCTCCAGGGGATCGCGCAGGAAGGCGAGGGCCTCATTGCGATACCGCTCCGGCCGGATGAATTCGGGAGTCCCCTCGATGTGCCCGATGAGCCACTCCTGATACTTGCCCATGCGGAAGAAATAGTTGCTTTCGCTGCGGTGTTCGGGAACCGTCTCATGCTGGGGGCATTTCCCGTCAACCAGTTCCTTCTCCATGTAGAACCGCTCGCAGCCGACGCAGTAGAAACCCTCGTACTGGCCGAAATAGATATCCCCGGCATCGTAAACCTTCTGGAGAATCCCTTGGACCGTCTCCACGTGGTTTGCGTCGGTGGTCCGGATGAAGTAATCGTTCGTCACGGAGAGCTCCGGCCAGAGCGACCGGAACTGGGCGCTGATCCGATCGGCGTATTCCTGAGGGGTGACACCCGCCTTTCGTGCCGCTTCGGCGATCTTGTCGCCGTGCTCGTCCGTTCCGGTGACGAAGAAGGTCCGGCGGCCGCAAAGACGGCTGTAACGGGCCAGCACGTCGGCAACGATGGTCGTATAGGCGTGCCCGATGTGGGGCGAGGCATTCACATAGTAGATCGGGGTTGTGATGTAGTAAGCGTCTTCCATAACCTGCCTTATAATCAATTACGGGGGCCCTATTTTTCCCGCTGGACGTCCTTCGTCTTGAAAGCCGCTTCTTTCCCGCTTTCGAGAAGGACGACCACCTCGCCCCGAAGGGCGTGCTGGCGGATCACCTTTCCCTTCCCTTCCGGCGTCTTCACCATTTTTCCGCACTTCGGCATGTCCCTCTTCAGCTCCACGTACGTTTCGTATTCAAAGCCCAGGCAGCACATCAGCCTCCCGCAGAGGCCGGAGATCTTCTCGGGGTTCAGGGACATGTTCTGTTCCTTCGCCATCTTGACTGAAACCCGGTCCAGGGTGTGCAGGAGGGTCGCGCAGCACACCTCCCGCCCGCAGATCCCGAGCCCCTTGATGACGCGGGCCTCCTGACGCGCGCCGATCTGCCGAAGCTCGATGCGGGTGCGGAACCGCTGCACCAGATCCTTCACCAGATCACGGAAATCCACCCTGCTGTCCGCCGCAAAGGAGAAGATCAGTTTGCTCCGATCGAAAAGACTTTCCACGTCGATCAGCTTCATGGGATACTGCCGCTCCGCTATCTTCCGAACGCAGAACTGCATCGCATCCTGCTCCAGTTTTTGATTTCTTTCCCGGATCCGTAAATCCTCTTCCGTTGCCAGACGCAGGACATTCTTCAGATTGGCGGTCAACTGCTCATCCGGAACGGCCTTGACCTCCGTCACCACGTTACCGAGACCCGGTCCGTTGTCCGTGACGACCACGACGAGATCGTCCTGCTTTAATGCAAGACCGGCCGCATGGAAGGAATAGACCTTTCCTTCCCTTTTGAATTTTACGCCGACAATATTTTTCAAGCCGAGCCACCCCCGGACGGTTATTTTTTTCAGGCGAGCTTAATCAGCATGGCCTCCAAAGTCAACGGTTTATTGGCGTTCTGCGTAATGGCGCTCATCGCCGCCGAAACCGCGGCGATATTGTGCAGGAGGTCTCGCCCGGACAGGCGCTCCGCGATCGCTTCGATCACCCCGGCCCGATCCCCAAACACCAGGCTCTCTTTTGCTCCCGTCTCCCGGAGAACCAGGCCGTCCCGGTAACCGCTTCGGAGGATCCGAAGGCGTTCGAGAATCTCCTCCCGCTCCGTCCCGAACCGGCCTGCAAACGCGAGCCTCTTGAGCAAATCGGCCGGATTGTCCTGGGCGAGGTGTTCCAGGATGCCGTTTCGCATGGCAATGTACTCTTCCCGATTCATCTCGATCGCCCTGCCGATGCTGCCGCCGGACGCGGCGGCGAGAACCTCCGCCGTGGCGGCCTCCATCCCTTCCTTCTCCCGAAGGAAACGGGCCACCTCTTCCCGCGGCAGCGGCGCAAAGCGGAGATGCTGACAGCGGGAGAGAATCGTCATGGGAAGGGCGTGAGACCGCGCGGTCGCCAGAAGAAGGACATTCCCCGAGGACGGCTCCTCCAGGATCTTGAGGAGGGCGTTGGCAGCGGCCGCGTTCATCCGGTCCGCCTCCTCGAGGATGAAGACCCGCTTCCCCTCTCCGGGCCGGAAAGCCATCCGCGCCTGGAGTTCCTTGATGGCCGCGATCTTGATGAACTGCCCCTCCGCCCGGATGGTGATGATGTTGGGGTGGTTCTTGTGCTCCGCCTTCCGGCAGGAGGCGCAGGCGTCGCAGGGCGGGTCTTCCGCATCGCAGTTCAGCGCCCTGGCAAAGACGGACGCCGTGGTCCTCTTCCCGACCCCTTCCGGCCCGTGGAAGAGATAGGCATGGGCGATGCGGTCCCCGGCCATCGTGCTCTTCAAGATGGAGATCGCCTTTTCGTGGCCGTAGATATCTTTGAACCTCATGCCGTTATTCCCTGACAGGCTGTTCCATGCGAATGTTTTCTAACACCCCGCTTCATGAGGAGACTTTATAGCAGGGCCGCCAGGTGGCGGCAGACCTCACGCCGGATCGTCTCAATATCCGCCGCGCCGTCAATGATCCGAAAGCGTTCCGGTTCCTCCGCCGCAAGGGTCAGATACCCTTCACGGATCCTGCCGTGAA
>JAHFBU010000246.1 GCA_023249795.1 Syntrophaceae bacterium | reverse complement strand
TTCGAGAAATTTCCGGTACGCCTTGACCAGCCAAAACGTTTCGTTCTTGTGCCCGACGAGGCAACGGAGCCACCAGTAGGGGGTATGGAGGCCATGCCGGTAGCGGATCATTCGGCAATGCACACCCGCCGCTTCGAGAAGGCCGATCAGCTCCCCCTTCCTGTAGATCCGGATGTGGCCGCCGGGCTCGCGGTGGTAGGCCCGGGAGATCGCCCAGCAGATCCGCTCCGGCCAGAACCGCGGGACCGTAACGACCAGATTTCCCTCCGGCTTGAGAACGCGAACGAGTTCAGCGACGGCGGTCCGATTGTCCTCGATGTGCTCCAGGACCTCGGAACAGATGACGACATCGAAGCTGGCGTCGGAAAAGGGCAGGCTTGTGACATCGGCCTCTGCCAGGAGCCACCGCCCGTTGTGTTCGCCGGTCTGTTCATCGGCCATCAGGGAGAGCATTTCACCGGCCTTGCCCAGATCGGCCCGGTTCAGATCGATCCCCGCGACCCAAACGCCCGGTGTCCGGAACGATTCGCTGAGGTGTCTCCCGTTTCCGCATCCGGCATCGAGAACACGCATCCCCGCCTTTAGCGGGATCTGCCTAAAGTCGACCGTGAGCATCGATCGCCTCCCGGTAAACCTCGACGGTTTTCTCCGCGGCATGACGCCAGGTCAGCGAACCGCGCACCCTGGCCAGCCCCGCTTCTCCCAGATTGCTGCGCCTTTCCGGATCGTTCAGCAGGGCCAGGATGGCATCCCTCAGGGCTGCCGCGTCCCCCGGCGGCACCAGAACACCGGCATCCCCAACGACCTCGGGGAGAGCGCCGCCCGTCGTGCTGATCACAGGCACGCCGCAAGCCATCGCCTCGCCGGCCGGCATTCCGAAACCCTCGTAAAGGGAGGGGATGACGGCCATGGTCGCCTCCGCGTAATAGCGGGCAAACTCCTCCTGGGCAATTCGGCCGGTAAATCGGACCGTATCGCCAAGATCGAGTTCCTTGACCAGGCGCTCGATGACCCCGTTCTCCTTCGGCTTCCCGATGACGACCACCCGAATCTCCCTCTCCCGCCGGATAGCCGCCGCCGCTTCCAACAGGTATCGCAGACCTTTGAGGGGGGTATCGGCGCTGTTGGTCACCAGGAGCTGATGGTCCGCCCTCCTGACGCCGCTCAGAGGGTGGAAGCAGTCCGTGTTGATCCCGTTCGGAATGACGCGGAACCGCTCGGCGGATGTCCCGCTTCGAACATTCGGAGACGGTGATGAGCTTCGAGATCCGTCGCAAGACCCGTTTCTGCATCGCCAGAAACGAATACCAGCGTCGCACCTTCACCCGGCCGAGCCAGTTTTCCGCCGCCGCGAGCTCCGTATCCCGGTCCACCGTGATCGGGTGGTGGATCGTGGCCACCGTCGGATAGCCGCCCGCAGCGATGCCGAGCAGGCCATAGGAGAGGCTCTGGTTGTCGTGGACGATGTCGTATCCGTTTCGGCCCCGCCGCAGATGGCGGTGGGCGCGGAATCCGAAGGTCAGGGGTTCCGGGAATCCTCCGCAACACATGCTCAGGAATTCAAACTGATTGAGCGGCGAGGAGAGATCCCGGATGCGGGTCACCTTAAAAAGATGTTCCGGGTTGTAGAGATCCAGGCCGGGAATTTTGTGGAGAGCAATCCCGCCATCGAGTTCCGGATAGGGGGGGCCCGAAAGAACATCGACTTCGTGCCCGAGCTCCCGGAGCGCGCGGCTCAGATACTTGATGTAAACCCCCTGCCCCCCGCAGGCGGGATTCCCGCGGTAGGTGAGCAGACAGATCTTCAGGGTAGTCACCCCGGCGAAAGCCGGGGTCCAGTGCTTTCCGTCTCCCGGCTTCCGCCGGGACGAGGATTTTCCCCCGTTTTGCTGACCGCTCTTTTGGTTTGCCTGTGTCAATAGAAAATTCCCGCTTCCATCAAATGACGCCGTCGTAAAAAGTAGTCACCCCGGCGAAAGCCGGGGTCCAGTTCTTTCCGTCTCCCGGCTTCCGCCGGGACAATGTCTGGATACCGGCTTTTGCCGGTATGACGTTGGTGGTATATTTTTGACGTATTACGAGTTCCTCATCAAAATGATTCGGATCAATATAACCTGCAAGTCAAATTAGCAAATGAAAAGTATGGTGGCTTCGTAACAAGTCCGGATGCCGCGTTGCGCTTCACCCTTCGTCGTTACAGCGTACACCAAAGTACGCCTCACTCCTCAGGGTTCGCGCGCCTCGCCTGCGGAACTTTTTACGAAGCCGCCTAAGAGTCCGGGGAAAGCATCCGCGCAATTCCGTTTGACAGGCAACCCGCGATGGAATAGAAAAGCCGTGGGAAATCCTCCCGCGGCAACCGGGTTTCCCGCGTCGAAACGCCGTTGACATATGGGTTCCTGTTTGCCATGAAACTGCCGAAGCTGATCGTTTTTGATATGGATGGCGTCCTCATCGATGTCTCCGGCTCCTACCGGGAGGCGGTCCGCAAGACGGCGCGGCTTTTTTTCGCGGGGGCAAAAGGTTTCGGACGTCTGCCCGATCCGCTCTTCCCGCTGACCGACCTGGCCGAACTCAAACAGACCGGCGGCCTGAACAACGACTGGGATCTGACCGCCCTGACCCTTCATCTGCTGTTTGCGAAGGTCAGGACACCCGCCAAACTTTCGTCCATGGATGATCCGTCCCGTTGGGAAGAGACGATCCGGGGCTGCGACCTGTCTGAACTGGCCGACTTCCTGACAACCGATTCCCGCCCGCTGATGAACCTCCTGAGCCGCTGCGGAAGGCGAAACGACCCCTTCGTGGCGGCCTGTTTTCGCGGCGATGTGCTGACCGGAAACGTGATCAAACGGATCTTTCAGGAGATCTATCTGGGCGGTCCTCTCTTCACGCGGCTTTACGGAGGGGAACCCCGCTTCTGCCGGGGAG
>JAHFBU010000245.1 GCA_023249795.1 Syntrophaceae bacterium | reverse complement strand
CCGCCGCGGGCGTCGAATCGAGCAGGCGAACCGGTTCATCCTCACCTCCGGGGCCGGCTGCCTCCGAGGCCGGCAAGGTTGCCATCCTGGAGATGATCCCCGCCGCCTCCGTCCGAAGCGACTCCGGGGTTTCGCGGTCGTATGCCGTCGGCTCCGTGTAGCGGACGAGCGAAGGGGCGACCTTCTTCGTAGCGTCGTAGAGTCGGCGGCTGTACTCATGCGCTTCCGTCAGGGGGCAGGCGGCGAGACGGCGGATCATCAACTCGATGTTCCTTGCGTTCACGGTCATCCCGAGCTGCGTCTCCGTCGCGAGTGCAAGGCAGTAGCGGGCATCCTCCTTGGCCCACCCTTCGAGGAGCGACCGGTTTGCCGGGTCGGCGGCAAGCGAAGGATTTCGGTCGAAGACCCAGGGGCGGAGCTTTTCATAGAGCGTATGGTAAAAGCCGTTCTGCAATCGGACGGTTGCGACGAAGGAATCCTCCAGACCGGCGGTCCGCACCTCTTGGGGGATGACGAAATCGTCCTGGAGCATGACGTAGCGCTGGGATTTTTCGGTGTAGGAGGCGAGGCGGAACCTTTCGATCTCCTCGACGAGCAGGCGGGAGACGTTCAGAATGTCGAGGTTGAAGACGGCATGCTCGGCGATGGAGCTGTGCCCCATTTCGAAAACGATGTTCCGGTTTGAGGCGCGGGCCTTCTCAACCTCGCCCCGGGCGATCTGACGAAGTTCGTTGACGGGCTTCGGGTTGCGGCTGATCCGCGCATAGGCGGCGGCCACGGTCTCCGGCGTCAGATCCTGCCTCTCCGGCCGCAGGCGCTGAAACTCATCGATGATTTCGTGATCGATGTTGTGGCCTGCGAGAATAACCTTCATCATTTCCCACCTTCATCGCTGTATTGGAAGGGTGGTGAAGATACCATCGCCGGCGGCCGGAGGCAAGAAAATCTTGACTTGTTTTTCCTCTTGACAGGATCGCTGCAGTGTCATTAGCTCTCGCGCAAGGCAGGGAAGGAGCCGGGAAAGTTGCAATCACTTATCGAAAAGGACGCGATTCAAATCGAAATCACCAATGCGTGCATGAACGATTGTTCCAACTGCACCCGATTTTGCGGGCACTTTCCCAAACCCTATTTCATGCCGTTGGAAGACGTCAAAATGGCCATCGATTCATTGGATGACTTTCCAAAAATGGTCGGTATCATGGGCGGAGAACCTTTGCTCCATCCCCAGTTTGAGCAGATCTGCCTCTATCTGCAGCAGGCGCGTCCCAAAATTAAATGCGGTCTCTGGTCTTCCTTTCCGAAAGGAAGGGAGCATTATGCCGAACTCATCTGCAATACCTTTGGAAGTGTGTTATTGAACGACCACTCCTTGGAACCGGGAATTCCTCACCAACCCGTGCTTACAGCCATCAAGGATTATGTCTCCGACGAATCTTTAATGTGGTTCTTAATCGAGCGGTGCAAAATTCAGCGTTCCTGGAGCGCGGCAATCAATCCACGGGGGGCGTTCTTTTGCGAAATCGCCGCGGCATTGAGCCTTTTATTCAATCGATCCGGAGTCGATGCGCATGACCCTGTGGCATGGAAGATAGAAAAGGGCTGGTGGAAGAAAGACGTCATCGACTTCCATGACCAGATGCGTTGTTATTGCCCCCACTGCGGCATGGCCATCAATCATAGGCCCAGACTCGATACTGAAGGGATCGACGATATGAGCCCCGGCAATTTCGAACTTGTGGCCAAATCCGGAAATGTTCGCAAAATCAGCCGGGAGAAATACCATATTTATAATGAAGGATGCGCAGACAATATTTGGTTTAATTCCTTTCGGCGAAACAACTTTGATTATTTTGCCGCCATTGCATCGCGATACGGGATAAAACTGTCCTTCAATGAAATAGGATATTTCAAGCCGGAACTCATCTAATAATTCAAAACGAAGGAGGGGCAAGTCATGCAGGCATTGTTTACGTTGACGTCTTCGGAATCCAAAAGGCTGCTGGGCAAGGCCGTCGCGGCGCTGCCCGAGGTGCAGCATGCCAAAGACAACGGGTATCTGGTCGTCGGGCGGGGTTCGACCAACGCCTTCATCCTGGAGGAGGTTCTCCGGGGCGGTATGGAAAAGGAGCGATACGTGGCCGGCCAGGTGATCAAGGGGGTATTGTGCGTTCTGCCACCGGGGCTGAGGGGGCAACCCGTCACGCTGCACAAGGGCGAGGTCCTGGATGTGGAACCGGGCTCCGTCATCGACAAGCTGACCCCCGGCGATCTCCTGATCAAAGGGGCCAACGCCGTCGATCCCTTCGGCAATGTCGGCGTGCTCATGGCGGGTCCGACCGGCGGTACGATGGGCCAGTTCTACATGGCCCTGAAGGCCAGGGGGGTCGCAACGATCTACACGGTCGGGCTCGAAAAGCTGATCCCGTCCGTCGAGGAGGCGGCCCGCTACGGCGGAACAATGCTGCTGGGCCGTTCCATCGGCTGCCGGGCGGGGATGGCGCTGGTGGCCGACGGCCGGATCGTGACGGAGATTGAAGC
Organism: Syntrophaceae bacterium; assembly: GCA_023249795.1. Classification (GTDB taxonomy): domain Bacteria; phylum Desulfobacterota; class Syntrophia; order Syntrophales; family UBA5619; genus UBA5619. The sequence continues at coordinate 391 of JAHFBU010000245.1, read as the reverse complement.
GATCGACAGCCTTTTCGGGCTGAAGGCCGTCCACTTCACCTCCGGCGGCTGGGGGGGAGCGGAGGGTTCCGTCACGCTGATCGTCGAAGGGGAAGAGGAGGATGTGACCCGCTGCCTCGACTTCGTCGAGGGGATCAAGGGCGAGCCGCCCCTGCCCGCCGTCAAGGGACCCTGCAAGGGCTGCGGCGCCCCGTGCAGTTTTGACGGGATGGAAGAGGTAGAACTTCCGGCCTATCTGCGATAAGAATAGTCAGACATCGGGGACATGTGGGGACACCTTGCAGCAAGGTGTCCCCAGCCCGAAGGGATCGGAAATATCGGGGACATGTTCCGGAAGCCCGAAGGGATCGGAACATGTCCCCGGAATAACAGGGAGGGAACCGGTCTGATG
>JAHFBU010000030.1 GCA_023249795.1 Syntrophaceae bacterium | reverse complement strand
CCGCGCCGCTGGTTGAGCAGCCCCATCACCGCCCCCTGAAACTCGGTTGGCGACTCCACGACGACCTTCATGATCGGTTCGTGAATCACGGCCTTGGCTCTTGCGTAGCCTTCTTTGAAGGCGCCGCGGGCCGCCGCCTGGAAGGCCATGTCGGATGAATCGACCGCATGGAAGGCGCCGTCGTTGATGACGATCTTCACGCCCGTGACGGGAAACTCCATCTTCGGCCCTTTCGCCATGCACTGCTGGAAACCCTTTTCACAGGCCGGTATGAAATTGGTCGGAATCGCCCCGCCCTTGATCTGATTGTCGAAAATGAAATCCTCTTCGCCTTCCGTGATCGGCTCCATGTAACCGGCGACGCGGCCGTACTGCCCGGAGCCGCCCGTCTGCTTCCTGTGGGTGTAATTGAACTCGGCCCGCTGCGTGATCGTCTCCCGGTAGGCCACGCGCGGCTTTCCGGTCTCGACATCCGTTCCGTATTCCCGCTTCATCCGCTCCACGTAGATGTCCAGATGCAGCTCACCCATCCCTTCGATGATGGTCTCGTTGGTTTCGTCATCCACATGGGTACGGAAAGTCGGGTCCTCCTTCGTGAAACGGTTGAGGGCCTTGGACATGTTGATCTGGGATTTGTTGTCCTTCGGGAAGATTGCAAGCGAGATTACCGGCTTCGGCACGAACATCGAGGTCATGGAATAATTGATGCCGGGAGAAGAGAAGGTATCGCCGGAGGCGCACTCGATGCCGAAAAGCGCTCCGATATAGCCGGCGGATACGGCGTCGATGTCCTCCATCTGATCGGCATGCATCCGAACGACCCGGCCGACCTTGGTCTTTTTCCCGGTTCGCGAATTGATGATCGTCTCGCCCTTGGCCATCGTCCCCTGATAAACGCGGATGTAGGTCAATTGCCCGTAGTGGCCGTCTTCAAGTTTGAAGGCCAAAGCCACGATCGGAAGCGAGGCATCGGACGGAAGCACGACCGGTATCTCCTGATTGTCGCGATCCAGCGCGGTGTTTTCGACATCCGACGGACAGGGCAGATAATGGGTCACCGCGTCGAGCAGCAACTGCACGCCTTTGTTTTTGTAGGCCGACCCCATGAAAACCGGTGTCAATTTCCGTTCCAGGGTTCCCTTGCGGATGGCCTCGATAATCAGGTCATCCGATATGTCGCCCTCATTGAGGATGGCCTCGGTCAGGGCGTCGGAGAAGAGCGATACGGAATCGATCAACTCTTCACGTTTGGCCTGTGCGGCAGCCAGCAACTCCGCCGGGATTTCGTCAATGCGAACATTTTCGCCGTTGTCTCCCTCGAAATAGACCGCCTTCATGGTCAGCAGATCGACGACGCCCCGGAAGTCGGTCTCCAGGCCGATGGGCATCTGCATCGCCACGGCGTTGTGGCCCAACTTGGTTTGAAGCTGCGAGATGACGCGGGAGGGATCGGCGCCGTTGCGGTCGCACTTGTTGATGAAGGCGATGCAGGGTACCTTGTAGCGCTTCATCTGCATATCGACGGTGATGGACTGCGACTGAACCCCGCCGACCGAGCAGAGGACCAGTACGGCGCCGTCGAGCACGCGCAGGGAGCGCTCCACCTCGATGGTGAAATCGACGTGGCCGGGGGTGTCGATGATGTTGATCTCATGGCCATCCCATTCACAAAATGTGGCCGCCGAGGCGATGGTGATGCCGCGTTCCTTCTCCAGGTCCATGGAGTCCATGGTGGCCCCGACGCCGTCTTTCCCCTTGACGTCGTGAATGGCGTGAATCCGCTTGGTGTAAAACAGGATCCGCTCGGTCAGGGTGGTCTTCCCCGAGTCGATATGGGCGCTGATCCCGATATTCCGAACTTTTTCGACTGTGCTGCTCATAACCCTTCCTTCTGCTGGCGATCCGACTGTGAATCAATGCGATAGAACCAATTACAAAAGCCCGAAATGGTCATTCCCGCGGAAGCGGAAATCCAGTCTGATCGAGAATCTCTGGCCCCCCGCTTTCGCAGGGTGACATACCGTTTATGGTTTTGGCATTGGCTCGTTAAAATAAAAAACCCCCATGGAGAGATGTCACACCAGATGGGGGAGCCACTGTAGATGACGGTTTTCTTAAACTTCCTGGCGCGGCTTCTATTCGATTCCACTGCGATTGTCAAGAAATAATATTCTTAAATGGCCCTCCTGATTTCCGGCGCGCGTCCTGCGCTGCCCAGGACGTCCCGGTTTTTGCGCCCATACATCTCTCTGAGCGCTTCTCTCGCCGGACCCAGATACTTCCTCGGATCGAATTCATCCGGCTTCAGGGAGAAGATTTCTCTGATCTTGGCCGTCATCACGAGTCGCCCGTCGGAATCGATGTTGATCTTGCAGACGGCCGAATGGGCGGCCTGCCGGAGTTGATCTTCGGGGATTCCGACGGAATCCTTCAGGTGGCCGCCGTAGCGGTTGATCGTCTCCACGGCATCCTGCGGAATGGATGAAGAGCCGTGCAGGACAATCGGGAATCCGGGGATCCGCTTCTCGATTTCGTTGAGAATGTCCAGACGGATGCGCGGGATCTGCCCCACCTTGAATTTGTACGCCCCATGCGAGGTCCCGATGGAGATGGCAAGGGAGTCCACGCCCGTCTGCGAAACGAAATCTTCCACCTCTTCGGGACGCGTATAGCTATGGCTTTCGGCGGAGACATCGTCCTCCACACCGGCCAGGACACCGAGTTCACCCTCGACCGTGACGTCGTGAAGATGGGCGAAACTGACCACGCTGCGCGTCAGGGCTACATTTTCATCGTAGGGAAGATGGGAGCCGTCAATCATGACGGACGAAAATCCCGACTCGATGCAGGCGACACAGAGGTCATAGGAGTTGCCGTGATCCAGATGGAGGGCGATGGGGATCTCTCCGGTCTGCTTCTCCCCGGCCTCCCGTTTCATCATCTCAACCGCGCCGTGCGCCATGTGGGAAAGCAGCGTTCTGTCCGCGTAATCCCTGGCCCCTTTCGAGACCTGGATGATGACGGGCGACTGGGTTTCCAGGCAGGCCATGATGATGGCCTGGAGCTGCTCCATGTTGTTAAAATTGTAAGCCGGAACGGCGAAGCCACCCTTTACGGCGGCGGCAAACATCGCCCTCGTATTGACGATGCCAATCGACTTGAAATGAACGTTCATAGCCCTCCCCGATGATCATCCAATGTCAATGGAAAGCTGTCTGATGGTGTTCCAGACCATTCCTAGGAAGTTCCATATCATGCGGCCATTGCAACGGCAACTCCTTTCCCCCGAATCTTGTCCGTTCGCTACGCGCACATCTTCCTTGACAAAACGGCCTTTTCCACATAGGGAGCAATCAACGTTATCCTTGAAAATACAAAGAGGACAGGAGGCGGACCATGACCGTGAAGATGTATACGCTCAGCACATGCGGCCACTGCAAGGCGGCGAAGCGATTCATGGGAGAGCACGGGGTTGCCCATGAATTCACCGATGTGGATCTTCTGGGAGGCGACGAGAGGAATGCCGTCCTGGATGAGGTCCGCAAATACAATCCGGGATGCAGTTTCCCGACCATTCTGGTCGGAGACAAGGTGATCGTCGGGTTCAATGAGAAGGCGCTCCGGGAGGCACTCGGCCTATGACGGCCCAGCAGCTCTACGAGATGCTTCGGAAGATTCAGGAGCCCCTGGGCTATTCCTTCAGCCCGAATCGGGAAATGGTCTTTGATCTGCTGGATGGCCTTCTCACCAACCGCGAACGCTATGGCTACATGTGCTGTCCCTGCCGCCTGGCCTCCGGAGATCGCGAATGGGATCGGGACATCACATGCCCATGCGCCTATCGCGCCGAGGATGTCCGGGAGTACGGCCGTTGTTTTTGCGGCCTCTATGTGTCGCCTTCGTGGAACGAGGACGGGGCGGAAAACATCACGGTGCCGGAGCGAAGGCCGCCTGAGAAGATTCGTTATTAATACAAGTATTCGATTATTGTCATTGACAAATTGCGAACGGCTCCATATCTTTGGTACAATCAATCGGTAAAAAAAAGGAGATCATCGGCTTGCAAAATACTTACAAGTGCCGGAAAAAAGGCGTTTTTATCATGGAAGCCTGCCTGGATGAAACGTGCGAGTGGCGTCTGAAGAATGAATCATTGTTCAACTGTACATGGGTTGCGTGCAACTTCGGCCCCTTCACGCTGGAAGAGGTCGGCGAAATGATGGGCGTAACGCGTGAGCGGATCAGGCAGATCGAAGCGAAGGCACTGAAAAAATTACAGCACAAGAAAAGAAGGGATCAACTCCGGGATTTTGCATCACCGAACAGTGAATGGGATATGATCTGACGGACATTCCGTGGAGCGACCCGTACGCGGAAAATAAAGGGCGTCCGGGTCCGCGAGCCGCTATTGCAGGAGATATTGCGCCCCCTGCAGCTCCGCTGAGGTTCTCCCGATTTCCTCCGATATGACGGACGTCATATTCTGCATCAAATACTTCCAGAGGGTTGTCTTTTTCTTCATTGCGTGGACGACGACGGGTTTCCCCTTCATGCCCGACAACCGGCCCGCCAGGAGAACGGCATCCTGAAGGCCGCCGAGTTCATCGACCAAACCCAGCGCCTTCGCCTGTCTGCCGGTGAAAATCCTTCCATCCGCCAGTCGGACGACTTTCGACAACGGGATTTTACGGTTTTCGGAAACGGTTTTGACGAATTGATCGTAGATGTCGTCCACGATTCCCTGGATCAGGGCCCGCTCCTCCGCCGTCATTTCACGTACGGGAGAACCGATATCCTTGAACTTTCCGCTTTTGATTACGGATGAGCGGACGCCCACCTTCTTTAGAAGCTCTTCGACATTGGCATGGTGCATGATCGCGGAGATGCTGCCGGTGATGGTTCCGGGGTTGGCAACAATGCGGTCAGCCGCGACGGCAATCAGGTAACCGCCGGACGCCGCAACCGATCCCATTGAGACCACGACCTTCTTCTTTTTGCGAAGCTCCCGGACGGCATCGTAAATCTCCTGAGACGGTGCCACGCTTCCGCCCGGCGTATCGATTCTTAAGACAACCGCTCCGATGCCATCGTCATCTGCGAATTCGTTGATCCGATCAATGATCTCTTCGGAGTCGCCGATAACCCCTTCTATCGGGATCACGCCGACTTTCTCGCCGAAGCTTAACGGATTCTCTCCCCGGAAGAGGCCCAATCCGTAAATCACGACAAAGAAGACGATCCCGATCAAAGTCAAAAGGCACAGGCCAAGAATTATCGGGTGTCTTCTCATAGGGCTATCTCGAAAGAAATGTCCCTGACGGCTTCGTCATTCTTCGGCATCCACGATCTTCATGTCAGCCAAGGCTTTGCTCATGCTTGAGCCGACATTCTCCCGGTTGTTGATGTATTGATGAACGGGGTTTTCTTCCGTACTGGTCTCCAGGTCCTTGATGCTCAGGCGTATCTTCCGGCTCTTCGGATCGACGTTTTTGACGGCGGCGGATACGGAGTCGCCCACCGCGAACAATTCCGAGGAAGATTTGACGCGCCGGGAACTCAATTCGGAGATATGAACAAGCCCCTCAATCCCCTCTTCAATTTCAACGAAAATTCCGAAATCGGTTATGTTGGTCACCTTGCCCGAAACGACCGCTCCGGCGGGATACCGCTCGCTCAACTCCTCCCACGGGTTCTTCTCGATCTGTTTGAGCCCCAGGGAAAACTTTTCGTGTTCGACGTCGATGTTCAGGACCATCACCTCAATTTCCTGGCCTTTCTTGAACATCTCGGACGGATGTTTCACCCGCTGCTTCCAGGAAATGTCGGACATGTGGATAAGGCCGTCAATCCCCTCTTCCACACCCACGAAAATCCCGAAATTGGTGACGTTTCGGATCAATCCTTTAATGATGGTTCCTTCCGGATACTTTATTTTGAGCGTCTCCCAGGGGTTGGTGGTGGTCTGCTTTAGCCCCAGGGATATGCGCTTGGTTTCGATGTTGATGTCCAGAATCATGACGTTTACAATCTGGCCGATCGACAGCACCTTGGAGGGGTGTTTGATTTCCCGCGTCCAGAACATTTCCGACACATGGATCAGTCCTTCGACCCCGGTCTCGAGTTCAACAAAAACCCCATAGTCGGTCAGATTCACGACCCGACCCTCGACGACGGAATGGATGGGGTACTTGTCTTTGATCGATTCCCATGGATTCATCGCCAATTGCTTGAGACCCAGGGCAACCCGTTCCTTCTCCCGGTCGAATGAAAGCACCTTGACCCGGATTCTTTCACCCTTGGAGAAATGGTCGGAGGGGCGCGTGATCCGACCCCATGAAATGTCGGTCACATGAAGCAGTCCGTCGATACCGCCCAGATCGATGAAGAGACCGTAGTCGGTGATATTTTTGATCACCCCCTCAATAATCTTTCCCTCTTCGATATTCTTCAGGGTATCGAACTTTTCAGCCTCTCTCTCCTTCTCCAGAATGGTTCGTCGTGACAAAACGACATTATTTCTCTTTCGATCGTATTTCAAAACATTGAACGGAAAGGATTGGCCGACGTACCGGTCCAGATCTCTGACCGGCCGGATATCCACCTGAGATCCGGGAAGGAATGCGGGAATGCCGATATCCACTGAAAGTCCACCTTTGACCCTTTCAATGACGGTTCCTTGAACGGGGGTATTGTTCTCGCAGGCAACCTTCACATCATCCCAAATTTTTATTTTGGCGGCTTTATCTCTTGAAAGGACAAGATTGCCGTCCTGATCGCGGCGATCCACAAGCACCTCGATCTCATCCCCGACGTTGATGGCAATATTACCTTTATCATCGCGCAGTTCTCTGGCCGGAATATACCCCTCTGTCTTCCATCCGACATCCACCATAACGGTGTCCGCGTTGATCTGCACCACCCTGCCGGTTAAAACACCACCCATTTGAACGGATTGCAGGCTCTGTTCGTAAAGCTCCTTGAAGCCGAGACTCTCTTCTTTACCCTGCGCCGAATCATCCGTTATTTCGTCCATCCCTTCTTTACCGACTTCGCTGTTTGCATCCTGATTTGAGATTAAGTTATCATCGTTACCCATTAAACCAACACCCCCTGAAAGTTTTGTAATCTGATCTTGCGAGTGACTAACACACCGATTTATAAATATCAAGTGAATTCAGGCAAAAAACATTATCGGAGCGGACAGGCACGCTCTATAACGGATATCATGAAATCGATGACTTGCGGTATGGACAGATTCGATGAATCGACGACGACGGCTCCCGCGGGGATGACGAGCGGAGCAATGGGACGCTCGCGGTCCTGACGGTCCCGAAGAAGAAGATCATTTTTGATATCCGTGCGGTTGACCTGTTCACCCTTGGCGGTCATCTCCATATATCGTCGTTTTGCCCTTTCTTCCGCCGACGCATCAAGGAAAAACTTAACGTCGGCATCCGGAAAAACAACCGTCCCCATATCGCGTCCTTCCGCGACAACCCCTCCGAATTCAGCCATCTCCCGCTGCACAGGGAGGAGCTTTTCCCGAATCTTTGGTACCGCGGATATTCTCGACGCCAGAAGGCCGATCTCCTCGGTCCGGATCTTCTCCGAGACTTCCTCGCCGTCAACCATAACCCGGACGCGTCCTTCGTCATGCTTGAGCGATACTTTCAGCGCCCGTCCCGGATCAGCAATATCTTCTATCGCCCCGTTCCACCCCTCACGTTTCAACTGGTACGCCGCGGCCCGGTAAAGCGCACCGGTATCCAGACAGACAAAGGAAAGCCGCGACGCAAGGAGCTTGCTGACCGTGCTCTTACCGGCCCCCGCCGGACCGTCAATCGTGATAACCATTCCTTTTTTCAATATTCCTCCCGGAGTTTTCGACGGTTCTATACCACACGGATTTCTCTCGAACAAGTACGCGATGGGCTGGGCCGGAATATGTTGAACAGATCGTGTAAAAAGGATAAGATGAAACCAAAGGCTGCAAGAAACGGGAAAAGGACAAGAGGTTCGCTTTGCATATGAGACGGTTTTTATCGAAAGACTGCGGGAGATGGGTACTGCTCTATCTGTTTCTTGTGCTCTGCATCTTACCGGGGGTGGCCGGCGCATCCTTCACGATCGAGGATGAAAAGAAGCTGGGAAGGGAGTTCAACGAAAAACTTAAGACTGGGCAGTTTCTCGTGCAGAACGAGCAGGCCAACAGTTACCTTACGCGTCTGGGTGAGCGGGTTCTCGCCGTCGGCGAAAAGGCGCCGTTTGATTTTCAATTCTTCATTATCCGGAGTTCCGCGATCAACGCATTTGCAACGCCGGGAGGATATGTTTATGTGAATCAGGGGCTGATTAACCTTGTCGAAAATGAGGCGGAGCTTGCCGGCGTCCTAGCCCATGAAATTGCGCATGTCAACGGTCGGCACATTGCGGAATTGGTTGACAGGTCGACGAAACTCAGCATCTCCACATTGGCGGCCGTGCTCGCCGGTGCTTTTTTGGGAGGCGGCGGGGATCTCACCTCGGCGGTGGCCACTTTTTCCACGGCGGCGGCGACAGCCCTCTCCTTGCAGTACAGTCGAGAACATGAAGAAGCGGCCGACCGGACGGGTTTGGCTTACCTCGTTGCCGCGGGGTATGATGGAAAGTCCATGCTTGATTTTCTGAAAATCATGAGACGATTTGAATTTTACTCCAACACCATCCCTTCTTATTTTCTCACCCATCCGGGAACCGACGAAAGAAGCCATTACATCGATGCCCTGCTTCAAACCAAATACCAACGCGGCGGCGGAGCTGATGATATCCTTGGGGAGTTGAAACGGATACAGGTCCTCCTGCTCCTTGATTCAAAGGCCCCGGATGCCGGTCTTGCCTATTTTCAAAAGGAGTTGAAGGAGCATCCTGAAGATCCGAATCTCCTCTATGGTCTGGCCGTAACCGAGGACAGGCTGGGGATGACCCGGGAAGCGCTCGAACATTTCCGGAAGGCGCTTAGCCTCGCACCGGACGATCCGGATATACTCCGCGACCTCGGGATTGTCCTGTTCAAGCTCGGGCAATTCGATGATGCCGCCCGGAATCTCCGCCGCGCAGTTGCGCTCCGGGAAAACGACTTGGACTCCAATCTCTATCTTGGAAAAACGCTTGCGGCGATCGGTGATGTGTCCGGCGCACTGCTTCTGTATAAAAAAATGGAGGCGAAACGACCGGACGATCCGGAAATCTTGTACGACCTGGCGATGCTTTACGGGAAGACAGAACGGGCGGGAGATTCACACTTCTACTTCGGTCGCTATTTCAAAATGAAGGGGAAAACAGACAGCGCCCTCTTTCACCTGAATGCCGCCCTGAAGGATATTCCCCCGGGCGATCCGAAATGGAGCGCGATCAAGAAAGAGATCGATTCGCTGTCGCCGAAGGGGCGTCCTGAAGGAGTCTCGCCCAAGCCGCCCGAAAAAGAGCGAAATCAAAGAGGGTAGCGGTTCGCAGCCGCGGAATCCGGGGGTTCACAGCGTGGTCGCTGTGGCGATGCCGAATTTTAGACAACGCAATCGATCTGCTGGGAACTCAATTCCCGGCGAGCATAATCGAGATACAGCCCTTCCCCCTGAAAAAGAGCAAAAAGGTCCGGATCGATGTGCCCTTCTTTGACCATCATCCCAAGGACGTGCATGGTCTCGGAGAGCGTTTTCCCCTTTTTGTAGGGCCTGTCCTTGGCGGTCAGGGCCTCGAATACGTCCGCAAGGGCCAGGATTCGGGACTGGAGGGAGATCTGGGCGGCGCTCAGCCCCCTCGGATAGCCTTTCCCATTGGGTGCCTCGTGATGGGAAGCGGCGAATTCGGGAACACGCTTGAGCTTCTTGGGGAACGGCAATTGGGAAAGTATCTTGTAAGTCATCAGGGCGTGATTCTGGATGATCTCCCTCTCCTTAGGGGACAGGGTTCCCTGGCGGATGCTGAGGTTTTCCGCCTCGTCGGCTGAAAGAAGCGGCTCCATCTTCCCATCCAGATTGCAGGTCTTTGCGGCGATGGCCCTCACCTTGTCCATCATCTCATCCGACATCCGTTCCTTTCCGTTATTGACCTCTGTCAAAAAATGGAATTCTTCCCGAAGGGTGTTTTCAATTTCCTCCACCTGTTTTGTCCGTGCCGATTCCGGAGCCGCCCCCTGGTTCGATTTTCCCATCCTGGCTTGCAGTCCGCACAATTCAAAACGGAGCTTTAGAAGCCCGATCCGGTCAAAAATCGTTTCCAGCTTCGTCGCCTTGTCAACCACAAACTCGGGTGTTGTCACCTTTCCCACGTCATGGAGCCAAGCCGCGATATTCAGTTCTTTCAACTGATCGTCCGAAAAGAGTACATCTGTATAGGGACCGTCCTTCTTGTCGTTGATTTTCCGCGCGATCTCCATGGAGAGTCCCGCCACGCGCTTTACATGGCCTCCGGTATAGGGCGACTTTTCATCGATGGCCGTCGCAATGGCGCGGATAAAGGATTCCATCAGGGCTTCGAGGTCATGAATGAGGCGGCTGTTAGAAAGGGCCACGGCCGCCTGGGAGGCGAGGGACTCCGTCATTTCCTGACATGGCGCGGAGAAGGAAATGACCTTGTCGCGTCCTTCATTCCGGGCATTGAGCAACTGTAGAACGCCGATGATATCATTCTCATGGTTCTTCATGGGAACCACGAGCATGGATTTGGAGCGGTATCCCGTCTGGGCGTCGAAATTTCTTGTTCCCTGAAAGTCGAATCCCTCGGCATCGTTGACGTCAGGGATATTCACGGTTTGCCCGGTCAATGCGACATGGGCGGATACATTACCGTGGTTCGGCAAAC
>JAHFBU010000029.1 GCA_023249795.1 Syntrophaceae bacterium | reverse complement strand
TTGCAGCGGCAAGAGATGCCAAAAAGAAGAAACAGGCCGGAACTGTAACCCGGGGTTGAAAGCGTAAGAAAAGAGAATAGCCACAACCGTTGTTGAAGCAGACGCAGGAAGAACAGTCGAACAGGAAAGAGGTTCTGATAAAGAAAACTTGAGGCAAGGGAAGTGAACCGGCTGTCGCCAAACCATCATTCTTTACTAAAAGGAGACCCATCATGAGCCTAACGAAGGTTGACATCATCGACTCCATCTACGAGAAACTCGGTATCCCCAAAAAAGAGTGCACCAGCATCATTGAAAGCGTCTTCGACATCATCAAGGATGATCTTAACAACGGCAATGACGTCATGATCTCCGGCTTCGGAAAATGGATCGTCAAAGCCAAGAAAAAGCGGAAGGGCAGAAATCCGCAGACGGGAAAGGAATTGATGATTGATGCCAGAAAAGTCGTCACATTCAGACCATCTCAGGTACTCAAGAAGACGGTAAACCGTTGATCCGATTCCAAACTGAAAATGACTTCGGGATGATGAGGGTCGTTTCATCGGCAGGAGGCTCTTTATGATACCATTTCAGGATATCATCGGCAATGCCATCAAAGATTCCGTGTCGGACATCTACCTCACCGGCGGACACCCGATGGTGTCGCGGAAGTTCGGCACCATCAAGTTTCACCCCGACGAGCGCTGGTCGCATCAGGAAATCGATGGCCTTGTCAGAAAGCTGATGACCCCCAACCAGCTCAACATGTTTCGGCAAAGGAAATCCCTGGATTACGCCACATCCATCGGCGGCGCCCGTCTTCGAATCAATTTCTTCACCACGGCGCGGGGGATCAGCATGGCCATTCGAATCCTTCCGGGGCATATCCCGACGCTCGAGGAACTCAACCTCCATCCCTCTTTGCATGAAATCTCCAAACTCAAGTCCGGGCTGGTTCTGACCTGCGGAGCCACCGGGGTCGGGAAAACAACGACCATCGCTTCAATAATTAACGACATCAACAACACCCGCCATACGCATATCGTCACTCTCGAAAACCCCATCGAGTATCGATTTTCATCGGACAAGTCTTTCATCCAGCAGAGAGAGCTCGGACCTCACATGCCCTCCTTCGCCCAGGGACTCCTCGACGTTCTGAGGGAAAATCCGGATGTTATCGTCGTGGGAGAACTCCGGGAAGCGGAGACGATGCAGCTCACCCTCAATGCGGCGGAGTCGGGTCACCTGGTTATTGCAACTTTGCACGCCTCCACTCCGGAAGAGGCCATCTACCGCATGTGCAACGCCGTTCCCATCGAGTCACAGAACGAAATCCGTTATCAGCTGGCTTCTACGTTAAGCTGGCTCATCACGCAGCAGCTTGTCTATATGGAGAAAGTCAAATACCGCGTTCCGCTGCTGAACATTGTCCGCGGCACCCAGTCCATCAGAAACATCATCCGCGAAAACAAACTGCCCCAGCTCAACAGCGCGATACAGATGGGGAAAAATGAAGGGATGTTTACGGCGGAACGTTATTTGAGCGAATACCTTGAAAGCCGCCCTTCCCTCACCCCCTATACACAGGCCTTCCGCCCTTCCAAGGAAACCACTCAGGATGCCGTTTACCAGTCACCGCTGACGGAAGATAAACCGGAGCCCGTATCCCGGAAATGGCAAGCGGCAACCCCTACGGGAGACGAACCCATCATCGTCCGGACCCCCTACAGCCATGATGAAATGGAGAATATGCTGACGATCGACGAAGATCTATCGCTGCAGGAGCTGATCAGCAAGATGTAACTATAGGAGGCCGGAACATGACGACAAAAAACCAGAGAACCTATCCACGCGCCTGCACATTGCTGCCCTTTACGGTACGTCGCCTGAAACAAAATGGATACGCGGAACGGAATTGTCGGGTTACGACGGACATTATCGTTATCGACGGCTCCCTTCCCCCTCCGGTGAAAGATGAATCGCTGAACCTGTGGTTGAATATGCTCAACGCCAAGCTGGACTGCCTGATGCGGCATGCCGCCCCCAAGCAGGAAGATATCGTCGTCATGACCTTCGAGCCCTTGAACATCAGCGGCAGCGGCATGAGCCTGATGACCCAAGAGTCGCTCAGCATCGGGGACATACTTGAAATCCGGATGGTTATACAGACCTACCCCTCAAAAGTTCTGAGTCTCTACGGAGAGGTGGTACGCGTCGAAGCCATCCCCAACAAAGCCGAAAGTTACACCGTAAGCGTAAAATTCCGGGGAATGACGGACGACGTCCGTAACGAGATTTTAAAATTCGACTTCAAAAAACACCGAATAAAACTCATCGCCGACCAAAAATCCTCTGCCTGACCGAGTTCTCCGGCCGTGGCTCCTCTGAACCTTATCGGGCTCAGGGTAGAAGCAGGCCAATCAGGGTCAGGATGATCCAGCGGAAGAAATGGATGACCGGATCCAGAGCCCCAAGATACAGCAACCCGATGATGACGAAAAATCCGTAAGGTTCCAGACGGGCCAGCGCGTATTGAGCGCGTTCCGGCAGAAATCCCATGGCGATTTTCGATCCGTCCAGGGGTGGGATGGGGATCAGGTTGAATGAGGCAAGCATGATATTGATCTGCGCCAGATAATAGAGAAGCAGCCCGATCGATCCCGACGGGGCGGGGGAGAGCAGGCGGAGCGTCAGGATGGCCAGAAAGGCGAACAAGAGGTTGGCGATAATACCCGCGGCCGAAACCCAGATAAGCCCCAAGCGGGTATTCCGGACGAGGCTGAGATTCACCGGGACCGGTTTGGCCCATCCGAAGCCGAAGATGAAGAGCATGGCCGTGCCGACGGGATCCAGATGTTTGATCGGGTTGAGGGTCAGACGTCCCATGTATCTGGCCGTTGGATCCCCCATGAGAGAGGCCACCCAGCCGTGGGCCAGCTCGTGGATGATGATGGAATAAAGAAGCGGGATCGCCAGCAGAACAAACGTAAGCGGATCCTGGATAAGAAGTTGAAGCAGACCCATTTTATCTCCCCATTGTCGTGATCAAATGTGCAATCCATACGGCACAAGGACAGGTTAGCACAACAGGGGTGAATGCGCCAGCGATAGAGAACATGAACTGCCCCATTATCCTCTGGAATATTATCCTGTATTAATGTATTGACCAAAGTCACTCAGAACAATCCCCGCCACGGAAGGGACCATCGGCAGTCAACCGTGGCATGCATTGGCAGCCGGGAAGAAAGGCAGCGGCCAAGAAGTCGGCTCATACCTATGAACAAGCGGCGTATCAATTGGCTTCCGGGGCGCGGTAGGTCCACCCTCTCTGAGATGCTCATCCTCAGGGGGATCCAGGGGCTCATTGCCGCCCCCGTGCGGCCCGCGATGGGGGAGGTGTGACCCATGGCGCCGGAAAAACCATCCCGACGACTCTTCTTGCAGGTGGCCGCTCTTACCGGACTCAACCTTATCATCTCCGGGGTGATACCGCGGCGCTCACAAGCAGCTTTTCGCGTGGGCGACGTGCCGCCAGCGGTGACCTTAAGTGACCTCAGGGGGAACAGCGTCGTCATCCCTTCCGGCTTCAAGGGGAAAATAGCGCTGATCCATTTCTGGGCAAGCTGGTGCCCCACCTGCCGCGGGGAGATGGCGACCCTTGAATCCATCTACAGACGATATGGGCTGAAAGGCGTTATCCCCTGTTCCATCGGGATTGGAGAGAAGAGGGAAACGGCCATCTCCTACCTCAATAATATGTCGATCTCCTATCCGGTTCTTCTCGATCCGACTTCATCGACGGTAAAACGATTCGGTGTCTCCGGCGTTCCCACCTGCTATGTGCTCGATCGGGAAAATGTGATCAGGCAGAGGATCCTCGGCGAAGCGGACAAGGAAGGTTTGGACAAGACCATCCGGACACTTTTGTGACCCCGTGGTCGGCGATGCAATCGCGACGCAGTAGCCGGACAGCGTCGGCATCTCCGGCACCTGTTTTATACTACCATTACCCTATCATAATGCCCTTCTTTACCGACCCGCCCGAAAAAGCTAAAGACAAGCTCAAGCGATGTCGTCGACCATTGAAGTGACCCGGCTTTATTCTTTATCGGCAAGCACCTCAGGATGCGGCATGCAACAGTTTGTCTGGGCAATATCAAGATGAAGATATGCAGCATGATCCCGGCGATGATGGCCCTTGTCATACTGGTGGGCAGCCCCTTCGGTTTCGGAACAAGGTGCGACTCCGACCCGAGCCAACGATTGGCTTGCTACTGCTGTTCCGCCATGGGGAAGAATTGCTCGATGATCTCCTGTTCAGGATGTCATGGAGCCCACTCCCTGCCTCTGGAAGAACGCTGGTCTCCCGAGATGATACCGGAATCATACCATATAACGTCCTCTTTCCAGCTCGCGCACCGCGAGACGGACCGATTCCAACCACCGGAATCGGTCATCCTTGACCCTCCGGAAAAGCCCCCCCGCACCGCCTGAATCGTCCGTGAAATGCGCTTTCAATCAATTCGGCTCCATACGGTTGTTGTTCAAGCCGTATGATAACCTCTATCCATCGCCTATCGATCGGATGAGCGATCAGCGATACAGACAGGGAGGAACGGTCATGAAAAAAGGAATAATGTTCTCTGTATTGGCATTCATATTTCTGTCGACGGCCGGTGTTCTTTGGGCTCTCGATAACGATGTGAAAGAAATATCGGCGTGTAAATACTGCGGCATGAACCGGGAGATGTTCGCGCACAGCAGAATACTGATTGAATACGACGATGGCACCACGGTAGGCACGTGCAGCATTCACTGCGCCGCCGTCGATCTGGCCTTGAATCTGGACAAGACACCCAAGCTGATACAGGTGGGAGATTATGGCAGCAAGAGCCTGATCAATACTGAAACGGCGGTATGGGTCATCGGAGGGAAAAAGCCGGGGGTGATGACAAGGAATGCCAAGTGGGCCTTCGCAAGTAAGGCGGATGCGGAAAAATTCCGGCAGGAAAATGACGGCCGGATAGCGGGTTTTGACGAGGCTCTCGAAGCCTCCTATAAGGATCTCGCCGACGATACCAAGATGATCCGGGAGCGGAGAAAAATGATGAAAATGAAAAAGATGGAAAAGAAACCATGAAGTGGCCGAACGCCATGAGATTATGGGGCGTCGGGATGGTTTTGGCATGGCTCCTTATCGTTGGCCTGCTGCCGGCACTTCCTGCCGGGGCGGCGGAGATGGGATTGCCCAAGCCAACTGCCGGGGACAAGTGCCCCGTGTGCGGCATGTTTGTGGCAAAGTATCCCGACTGGACGATGGGCATCCTCTTCAAGGACGGCTCCCATGTCTTCTTTGACGGAGCCAAAGACATGTTCAAATACCTTCATAATCCGACCAAATATGCCCCCATGAGGAAGCCCGGGGATGTCCGGACCGCCTTGGTCAGAAATTATTACACTCTCGAGTGGATCGATGCACGGGGGGCCTGGTACGTCCTGGGCAGCGATGTCTACGGTCCCATGGGCCGGGAGCTCATTCCTCTGGAGAAAGAGGCGGATGCGAAGGAGTTCCTTAAGGATCACCGGGGCGTCAAAATCGTCCGCTTCTCCGAAGTCACTGCGGAGGTGATGAAGAGCCTTGAATAGACAAATCCCACCGAAGAAAAATGGCGGGTCTCGATTTCCCGCGAGGAAATCGAGACCCTGCCTGTTCCTGTTGGGCGCCGGTGTGCTGCTTCTTGGACTGATATTTACCCATGCCCATGTCCGGCGGCACTCCGACATCTCCTCGATTCATCGCCTGGCGACCGTTGTCGAGAAACTGGAACTGACGGATCTGGCACTGTTCACGGAGGCACGCTATACCCGCCATCCCTCCCAGGCCGATCTTTACTCGGCCTTCCAGGACCACCCGACCTCCCTGGAACATTTTCCCATGGGGTCCATCGCGGCTCCTTCCGCGGCCTTGAGGAGGTTGCATGGCAAGGTGGATTGAAAAATACAGGAGCATCCTGGATTTCACCCTCTCCTCGCTCGTGAGGAGGAAGGGCAAGAATCTCAGTCTTCTTGTCGTATATGTCCTGGTGGTCTTCATGCTGGGATCAGCCATGTTTCTGACGGAGGCGATGAAGCGCGAGGCCTCGCTCGTCCTGAAGGGGGCTCCGGAAATGGTTATTCAGCGATTGTTGCAGGGCAGATATGACCCCATCCCCATGAGTTACCTCGAAAAGATAAGAGGAATCCGCGGTGTGATCTCGGCTGAGCCCAGGCTATGGGGATACATTTACGACTCCGCCATCGGCGCCAACTACACACTCATGGTTCCCAGAAACGTTGCCCTTCCCTCCGGAGAGATCATGATCGGGAACGGGATTTCGAGGCGCCGGATGATCTATTCCAAAGACATGATGTCCTTCAATCTCTCCAACGGATCTTCCCGGGTTTTTACCGTGCGGGACGTGATATCGCCCGAGTCGGAGCTTGTCTCCGCCGATCTGGTTCTGCTTTCCGAAGGAGACTTCCGGGAGATCTTCGAATTACCCTCCACGCATGCAACGGATCTGGTGGTCAAAATCCGTAATCCGAAAGAACTGGTGACGGTCGCAAAAAAAGTGATGGAACTGCTCCCCGATACGAGACCGATCATCCGGGATGAGATGGTGCGGACCTATGATTCTGTTTTCGACTGGCGCGGTGGAATCGTGACCGTCCTCTTAATGATGGCGCTTCTGGCCTTCGTCATTCTGGCCTGGGAGAAGGCCTCGGGCCTCTCCGCGGACGAGAAGCGGGAGATCGGCATCCTGAAGGCCATCGGCTGGGAGACCTCCGACGTGATCGCCGTGAAGGCGTATGAAGGGCTCCTCATCTCCTTCTTCTCCTTCACCGTCGGAATCCTGTTGGCCTACGGGCATGTGTTCTTCTTCTCGGCCGCCCTGTTCGCGCCCGCCATGAAGGGATGGTCGGTGCTCTACCCGGACTTCAGGATCACCCCCTTTGTCGATCCGTACCAGGTGGCGGTGCTGTTCTTCCTGACCGTCGTGCCCTATACCGTGGCGACCATCGTGCCGTCCTGGCGGGCGGCCATTGTAGATCCCGACTCCGTGATGAGGTCATAACCATGATCAAACTGCTCAACGTGCGCAAGGGCTTTAACCTCGGCAGGCCCAACGAATTTGTTGCCGTCGATGGGGTCACCCTGTCGATGGAGGCCAATCGCGTCACGGTCCTCAAAGGGCCGAGCGGCTCGGGAAAAACGACGCTCCTGAGCCTGATCGGCTGCATGGCACGGCCGACATCGGGCCGGATCATTCTCCAGAGAGGGCTTCCGCGGGAGTATCTCTTTCCCAACGGCGGGGATACCACCGAGGTGGAAGTGACAAGCCTTCCCGAACGATTTCTGACGGAGATCCGGCGACGGACCTTCGGGTTCATCTTCCAGCAGTTCAACCTGCTGAAGGGAATTACCGTCCTTGAGAATGTCATGCTGCCCGCGTTTCCCCTGGGAGAAAAGCACGGCGTTGTCAAGAAGAGGGCGCTTGCTCTCCTGGAGATGTTCGGCCTAAGCGGTCGCGCCCTGGCGAAGGTTGAATGGCTCTCCGGCGGGGAGGCCCAGCGGGTGGCCATCGCCAGGGCGTTGATGAATAATCCCCCGGTGATCATCGCCGACGAACCGACGGCGCATCTCGACAGCAAGCTCTCCTCGGCGTTCATGGAGATCATCGCCCGTCTCAAGGATCAGGGAAAGACGGCGATCATCGCCAGCCACGACCCCCTGGTTTTCGAAGCGAAAATGGTCGACCGGGTGATCTCCGTCCGGGACGGGATGCTGGAAGGAGATACGGCATGATCCTGCATCCCGCCATCGTGGCGCTTCTCCTCGTTTCTCTTCTTACGACCGGGATGACCCTCTACGGCGCCTATTTTGGGATCGGGATCATGAGGCGATGGAATCTTAAAAGCGGCAGCGAGGGACAGCTCGCGTTGGAGAGGCGGACGTACCTGATATCGACGCTCCTCGCCTATGTCCTGATTTTCCAGGTCGGATCCCTCTTTCTGTTCGTCCAAACGGCGGAGAGCCTTCACAACCAATTCGTCGGGGCCATGTGCGCCGCCGGCTCCCTCAACGTCGATCCTTATGGCTACCCGGCGTTTCTTCTGAAGATCCTGAATGTCATCCTGGCCGGCCTGTGGCTGATCATCAACCATGTGGACAATGGGGCCCATGACTATCCCCTGATCAAAAAGAAATATGCCCTGCTGCTCGTCCTTGCGCCGCTGTTCCTGGCGGAGTCCGTCGTTCAGACGCTCTACTTCCTCGAATTGAAAGCGGACGTGATCACCTCCTGCTGCGGAAGCCTGTTCAGTTCCGAGGGAAACGGCGTCAGCTCCGACATCGCGGCCATACCGGCAAAAGCGGCGATGGCAGGCTTTTATCTCTCCTTCGGGCTGACCTTTGTCCTGGGGGGTATTTACTGGTTCAAGGGTAAACTGGGGGGACTTTTCTCTTTCGCAAGCGGGCTGTTCTTTCTGGTCTCCTGTATCTCGCTAATATCATTCATCTCGCTCTATTTCTATGAGTTGCCCACACACCATTGTCCCTTCTGCATATTACAGCGAGAGTACCACTATATCGGATATCTCCTCTACGCCGCGCTTCTGACCGGTGTCGTTTCCGGGCTCGGCGTCGGCGTGCTGATGCCCTTCGCCGGCGTCGGTTCTCTTGCCGGCAGTTTGCCTTTGTTTCAAAAGAGGCTTGCCATGGTGTGCCTCGTCGCGTATCTCCTTTTCACGGGGATCGCGATTTGCCGCATGATCGGCACGGATTTTACCCTGGGCTGACCGTAATTGTCCCTACGGGATTCCCCCTCCCAGGTTTCAATTCCTGATGAGCATGACCGGACATTTGGCGCCGCGCAAGACCTTCTCAGCCACCCCCCCGATCATACTGTTTACAATCCCGGTCCTGCCGAGAGAGGCCATAACGATCAGGTCAATTTTGCTCTTTTGCTGCTCCTTGAGGATTTCGTCATAGGGGATCCCCTGTCTGGCCTCGCATGTCATTCCCACTTCCGGAGCGTTATCGGAGATACTGTCGATCTCATGCCAGAGTCTGTCGATCGTCGCCTCCAGTTTGCGCTGTATCGCCTTATTCCCCTCGGTTTCGCCCGGAAAATAATCGATCACACTCTGGGCGATCTGCTCGTCGATCACATGCAGCAGTAAAACCTTGGAATGGCACGTTGATGCGATATTCACCGCACATATGAATGCTTGATGAGCGTAGCCGGAAAAGTCGGTCGGCACGAGAATATGCGTTGGCAAAAACCTTGTGGAATCCACTGAAACATTATCCCCTATTGCTGTGCACAGGCCTCATCGTGCATTGATGAAGCTGCTGCGTTGTTGACAGCAGTCTGCGCTAAAGGGACCGGCGGGGCAATATGAATTGTATGGTTGCTTAGCGGGCGGTAAAAGCTATGGTCCGCCAAGAGAGGCCAGAAAGGCCATCAAATTGGTCTTCTTGTTCTTGATCCCGAATTTGGCGCGGAGGTTCTTTCTGTGGAAGTCCACTGCCGTTGCCGATATGTTGAGAATCTCGGTCATCTCCTTGGTCGTTTTTCCCTCCTTGACGAGGTGGGCCACCTGAATCTCTCTCGGGGTCAGTTCAAGATAATCCGATGTCAAATTGCGCAAAAAGGGAGAGACGATCTTCTTGAGATTCTCATCGATCAGGTTGACCTGGGCCATTTGAGGTCCGCTTAATTTCTGACGCTGCAAGTTTTCGATATGCGGCAGGATCAGTTTCCGGACATTGGTCAGAACCTGCTCTTCGAGGACGGTCTTGTCTTCCTCACGGTGACGCAGGAGAACCTTCAGCGCCGTATTGGCCTCTTCGAGGCTTTTCGATTTCGCCTCCAGAGCCTGTTCCCTTTTTTTGAGCGCCTCCACAGCCGCTTCCTTTTCCCGTCGCTCATTGACCTCTTGCAGGGCTCTGGCAACGGCAGGCCCCAGACGGGCCAACCGGTGCTTCAGGACATAATCCGTCGCCCCCTGCTTGAGCAGTTCGATGGCCGTCTCCTCGCCCAGCGCCCCGGAAACGAAGATGAACGGAACTTCCGGACACTTATGAACGGCCAGCTTCAGTGCCGAGAGTCCGTCAAAGGAAGGCAGGGAATAATCCGAAAGGATGATGTCCGGGGAAAAATCGTCCAGGGCACTGAGATAGCCCACCTTGTCCTTGACACAGTTCGCCGTAAAAACCGTATCCGCTTCCTTGAGTTCGAACTGAATCAATTCCGCGTCCGTTGGGACATCCTCGAGGATCAAGATTCGTAAATTCCTGTCCATGATTCGTTTTCCTCCTTCCCCGCTGAGCGGGGGGTTGTTGGCCTTGCCTATGCGTCCCGGTAGGGCGTCCTGTTCATCATGAGCCAATAATCACTTATACTGACAACCGTCCGTGAGAAAAGATCCGCGCCGAGGGGCTTGACGACATAACTGTTGGCCCCCAAGCGGGAGCTTTCGGTTCGATCCCTTGCCTCATTGGACGACGTAAACACGATGACGGGGATGTCCCGGGTCCGGTCATCGGACTTCAGACGGCTGAGGACTTCCATCCCCCCGACCTTGGGAAGCTTCAGATCGAGCAGGATGAATCTGGGGCAACCGCCGTCCGGTCTTTGCAGGCATCCCTCAACACCAAAAATATAATCCAGCGCATCGGCTCCATTTCGCAGGACGCAAACATCGTTACCTATGCCTTGCTCCTGCATGGCCTCCAGGATCATCGCCGCGTCATGGCGGTTGTCTTCAATCACGAGAATCTCTCTCAAATGCTGTTACTCCTTTCGCTTCAGGGAAAAG
>JAHFBU010000244.1 GCA_023249795.1 Syntrophaceae bacterium | reverse complement strand
CGGCCGCCTTTTGTTCCTGTTTCTTACACCCGCCGACAGAGAGCGCGATTCCGGCGCACAGCAGGATTGTCATGACCATTGAACCAACCCGAATCCCCGGCCGATGCGATTTTATTTTCCGGGTTAAAGAAAACCGTATACCGAACATGTAAAGCTCCTTCCCCATTGTTCTATTCTATTTCGCGGCGGCTACCGTCGCAAGCAGCGTCCCCGTGGCCTTCTTGATTTGAAGGAGGGCCAGCCGATAGCCGTACTCCGCCGAAGCCACCTTCCTCTCCGCCGACACCAGAAGGGTGTTGGCATCCATCACATCGAGGCTGTTCGACAGACCGAACTCGAACTGCGTCGCTACGGCGCGGTAATTCTCGCGTGCGAAGAGAAGCTGGTCATCGAGGAACCGGAGGATACCCTTCTGGGTCACCAGATCCAGATAACCGGTCCTGACCTCGATCTCGATCCCCTTCTTGACGTCCTCATAGTAAAGCGCGGCCTGTCTCTCGCGGGCCTTCGCCTCCGCCACCTCGGCCTTTCGGAGCCCCCCCTCGAAAAAGGGGAAATTCAGCGCTACCCCGGCGTAGATGCTCTCCCTGTTGAGGTTTGCCGTTACCGGGTACTGATCGGAGGCGCTATAGACCCCGGAGACGGAAACGGTCGGCCAGAAAGCGCCCTCGGCATATTTGGTCTGACCCGCCGCGATCTGCTTCTGCGCTTCCAGGCTTTTCAAATCCGCGCGCGTCATGAATGCCTGATCCTGGAAGACCTTCAGCGACGGAACTTCCCCTTCCACCGGAGGGGATGATTCTCTGAGTGAGAAGTCGCCTGCGATTCCGACATTGCTTGCCAGTACGGCCCTTGCCAGTTCGAGACCGTTTTGCGCCTGAAGGCGATCCGATTTCGCGCCGGATAGTTCCCCCTCCGCCCTGAGAAGCGCCGTCTTGGTCACCTCGCCGACTCGGAGCCGCTTATCGGCCGCGTCGCGGTATTTCGTCAACCGCTCCAGATTGGAATCGGCGATCTCCAGATTCTTCCGGGCCACGAGGACATTGTAGTAGGCGGCAGCCACATAGCGGAGGAGATAATCTTCGCGGATGGCCGTCAGATCATAGCGGCTCTTCGCCACGCTCTGTTTCGAGATAGCGAGGGCCGTCAATTCCCGTCCGATGATCGAGAAGGTCTCGTCCATGCGGACCCCCCACGCCGAAGCGCTCTCCGGCTGGAGAACGCTTCCGCCCGCGGTCACCTTGCTCTGAGAATACTGCGTGACGCCGCCTGAAGCGGTCAGACGGGGAAGCAGGTAAGAGAGGGCCTTGTCATTGCCCGTCTCCGCAATCATGAGCTCCTCCTGAGCCACCTTGAGTTTCTCGGAGCGGACCAGAGCGAGTCGGCAGAGATCTTCGAGGGAATATTCCTCCGCAAAAAGGAAGGCCGGCGCCGCCGCGGACAGAAAAAGGACGCCGACCAGCGCCGTTACGATTTTTTTCATGAACTCTCCTTGCAAGTGGTTCTTAAAGCCATCATATCCGCCCCGCCGCCGACGGGGGTCAGCGCGAGACGTTTTGCACGGCGATTCCCATCGCCCGTTCCAGCCTCGCGCGGCTGATGCTGTAATCGCCGAGGGCGTTGTCTTGGTCCGATCTGACCTTTGTCAGAAGGGTCTGGGCGTCGATCACATCGGTCGAGGTCCCCACCTGCTCCCGATACCGCTCGGTGTTGATCCTGTAATTCTCCTCGGCCTGTTCGATCGCCTTCTTCGACGCCTGGACCTGTCTTTCCGCCTCATGGAGGAGGAGAAAGGCATTTTTTACTTCGAGGGCAATCTGATCCCGGATGTTGGTCAGGATATCCGCCGCCTGGTTTTCACGACTGCGGCCCGCTTCCACACGATTCCCGGTCTTTCCCCATTCCCAGAAATTCCAGTTCGCCACGGCCATGACGTACCAGTTCTCCTGATCCTTGTAGGGACTTCCCGAGAGCCCCGCCGTATCGCCGTATCTCGCGTAGTTCCCGACGACGCTGAGGTTCGGATAATACTCGCTTCGGGCCAGTGTGACCAGGCTTTTCGCCTGTTCCAGACGGAGGGCATATGACCGGATCTCCGGACGGTTCTCCAGGGCCGCGGCGATGCAGGCGTCAAGCGGCCTCTCAAAGGGCCGGTCATTCAAGATATCCTCGATCTCGACCGGGGCGTTGATCTCCCGCCTCAGAACCGTGTTGAATTTCGATTTGGCCATCTCCACGCTGTTTTCCGCCCGGACCAAAAACTGCCGGCCGTTCGCCAGCTCGACCTCGGCGTAGAGCAGATCGTTTTTGGGGATGACGCCAGCGTCGTAAAATGCCTGGGCCGTCTCCCTGTGGGCCTTCAGCAATTCAAGGGACTGCCTGGCCACGTTGAGGATATGGCCCGCCTTCAGGATGCTGAAATAGGCAATCTTCACCTCCTGGACCAGATCCTGAACCGTCGCGGCCTCTTCGAACCGTGCGACATCCACCCCCAGACGGCTCGACCGGTAGTTCGCCTGGATTCCACCCCCGGCAAAGAGGGGTTGTCTGGCCTCGACGCTCCAGTTGTAGTTGTTCTTCGTCCCCGTTGTTATATTTCCCGAGGGGATCAGAGGGGGGACGCCGGGGAATACGAAAGAAGGATCCTCGTTGAGCCGACTGTAGCTATAGGCCGTGCTGAGCTTCGGGAGGAATCCCGTGAAGGCCTCCTTCTTTTGCGCCTCGGCCCCGCGGACCCCCTCCCGCGCCGCATGGATGAGGACGCTTTGCTTCAGCGCGAGATCGACACTGTCGGAGAGCGACAGCGGCTTGACAGTCTCCGCCGCACAGGCCGCCGTCCACGCAACCATCATCATGACCAGGACTAAAATACCGGGGAATCGTTTTTCAATGCGCATTCTGCCTTGCCCCCTCCAGAAAAATGTCCATCACGAATGGAATAT
>JAHFBU010000243.1 GCA_023249795.1 Syntrophaceae bacterium | reverse complement strand
GGGTGCCCAACTATCCGACCTACAGCCGTTTCTGGCAAATCGTCGAAAAGTACAAGGTGACCCAGTTCTACACCGCCCCCACGGCCATCCGCGCCATCGCCAAGGAGGGCAATCAGTGGGTGGAGGGAATCGATCTCTCGTCGATCCGGATCCTCGGATCCGTCGGCGAGCCGTTGAACCCCGAAGCCTGGCACTGGTACTACAGCGTAATCGGCCGCAACCTGTGTCCCATCGTCGACACCTGGTGGCAGACGGAAACGGGCGGATTCATGATCCTGCCGCTTCCCGGCGCGATTCCCATCAAGCCGGCGATGGCGACGCTTCCTTTCATGGGGGTTGTCCCGGTCCTGCTGAACGAGGAGACAGGCGTTGAGGTCAAGGAACTGGTCGGACGCGGCGCCCTTTGCATCAGCCGGGCATGGCCCGGATTCACCCGAACGATCTACGGAGATCACAAGCGGTTCGAGGAAACCTATTTCGAACGGTTCCCGGGGTATTACTTCACCGGCGACGGGGCTCTCAGGGACAGCGACGCCTACTACCGGATCACGGGCCGCATCGACGACGTCATCAACGTCTCCGGCCATCGGATGGGAACCGCCGAAGTGGAGGCGGCCCTGAACTCCCACGAGCTGGTGGCGGAATCCGCCGTTGTCGGCTATCCCCATGAGATCAAGGGGCAATCGATCTACGCCTACGTTACGCTGAATACGGGCGTGGAAAAAACCGAAGCCCTCAGGAAGGAACTCGTCGCACACGTCCGGAACATCATCGGCCCCATCGCCACGCCGGACAAGATCCAGTGGGCGGACGGCCTTCCAAAGACCCGGAGCGGCAAGATCATGCGGCGCATCCTGAAGAAAGTGGCCGCCAACGACGTCAGCGATCTCGGCGATACGAGCACGCTGGCCGATCCGTCCGTGGTTACGGATCTGGTCAATAACAGGCTGTAGGGCGTAAAGGGTTCGGTATCAATGGAAATGAGCGAAAAAAGAGTGGCGGTCGTGACGGGGGGAGGCACCGGGATCGGTGCGGCCTGCGTACGGGAACTGGCGGCGAAGGGCTTTCGGGTGGGGATCCTCTACCGTTCGAGCCATGATGCCGCGAACCGTTTGCTGGCGGAGATCGGCGACGGATTCCTCCTTCAGTCGGATCTGGCCGACATCGCGCAGATCGACGTCGCGGTAGAAACCCTGAAGGCGCAGACGGACCGTCTCGACGTCCTCGTGAACAACGCCGGCGTCTCCATAGATGCCGACATGCAGCGGATGCGGATCGAACAGTTCGACGCACAGCGCGCGGTCCTGAGGGGTGTCTGGTACCTGACGAAGCGTGTCCTCAGGCAATACATGCTCCGCGCCGATAGCGGGCGCATCATCAACATTTCAAGCATCGTGGGCCATACGGGGAATGCGGGCCAGATTCCCTACGCGATGGAGAAGGCGGCGGCGGATGCGATGACAAAATCGCTTGCCGCCGAACTTCGTGGGCGGAATATCCTGGTCAATTCGGTCGCCCCTGGATTCATTGCGACTGAGATGACCGCCCGCCTGCCCGAAGAGGTTCAGGCGAGATTTCTCGCGGGGATCCCCCTCGGCCGGATGGGGCGGCCCGAGGAGGTCGCCGAGGTGGTGGGTTTCCTGGCCACGGCGGGTTCGTACGTAACCGGAACGGTGATCCATGTCAATGGAGGGCTGTATGGAGGCTGATCGAATCCTGCGGGAGCGGATTCTGGAGATGGTGCCTCAGCGGCATCCCTTCCGGTTCGTCGATGAGATCCTGGAACTGGACGAGGAGCACATCGTCGGCCGCTACCGCTTCCGCCGCGATGAATATTTCTACCGGGGCCATTTCCCGGGGCTGCCGATCACGCCCGGCGTCATTCTGATCGAGACGATGGCCCAGATGGGTGTCGTATCCTTCGGTCTCTACCTGAGCCTGTTCCGCGGGATAGGGAAGAAGCCGATTGAAGATCCCGTCACGTTGTTTACACTTGCGGAAAATGTGGAGTTCACCGACGTGGTCCGACCCGAAGATCTGGTCACGGTCACGGGACGGAAGGTCTATTTTCGAGGGAATCAGCTCAAGGTTGCCTGCGTCATGACGCGGTCGGACGGCCAGGAGGTTTGCTCCGGCACCCTCGCTGGAAAAGGGGTCCCATGGGAGAGATTTATGGAACGGAAGGAACAGACTCCCACGCCGATCGTCGCGGGGCTGGGCAACGAGGAGGCAGGATCGTGAGACGCAGGGTAGTCGTTACGGGAATGGGCGTGGTCGCGCCGAACGGACACGGACTCGAAATATTCGCACAGGCCCTTCGGGAGGGGCGTTCGGGCATCCGTCATATCCCGGAATTGGCCAAGCTGAACTTTGCCTGCCAGGTGGGCGGCGTCCCGGAGGGGTTCGATGCGATCCGGCAGCGCTATTTCGATCAGGAGAATCTCCTCTCCATCAACGATAACATCGGCTATGCCGCCGTCGCGGCCATGGACGCCTGGACTGATGGCGGGTTTTCCGTTCCCGGGGCCGACGACGACCGGGTGGATTGGGAGACCGGCGTCATAGCCGGCTCGGGGGTCGGCGGAATGGATACGATCGCCCGGACGGTGGTCCCGATGGTCGAAGCGGGAAACGTCCGACGGATGGGAAGCCGGATCGTCGAACAGGTGATGAACAGCGGGACGAGCGCGCAGATCGGGGGTTTGCTGGCCCTGGGAAATCAGGTGACCTCGAATTCCTCCGCATGCAGCACCGGAAACGAGGCCGTCATCGAGGCGGTGGCGCGCATCCGCGGCGGCCTTGCGACAAGGATGCTGGCCGGCGGTTCGGAAGGGGCGTCGCCCTATATCTGGGGCGGTTTCGATGCAATGAAGGTGATCTGCCGGAAGTTTAACGACCGCCCGGCGGAGGCCTCCCGGCCGATGAGCGCGAGCGCGGCCGGCTT